>DATGPY010000238.1:0-2175 GCA_035304465.1 Acidimicrobiales bacterium
CGGCGCCCTCCACAAGCTGCTCGGCGACGCCGTCGAGTGGTGGCGGGGCGGGTTGCTGGCCGAGCACGACGCCGGTGCCCGCGTCCTGCCCGGGGCGCTGGAGCCCGACCGGCTCGACGAGTTCCTCGCCTGGGTCGAGGACCAGGACTTCACGCCCGGGGACCGGCCGGGCCTGTGGTTCTACCACCTGGTGCTGCCGCACGACCCCTGGGTGCTGCTCGACGACGGGTCCCGCTACGCGGCCGTCGACGACGAGCCCTACGGGCTGATCTGGCATGACCGGTGGGACGCCGGCGCTGAGGTGGCCCGCCGGCGCCACGTCCTCCAGCTCCGGGCCGTCGACCGGGCGCTCGGCGTGCTGCTCGACGAGCTGCGGGCCGCGGGGACCTACGACGACGCGCTGGTCGCCGTGGTGGGCGACCACGGCGAGGCGTTCACGCCGGGCGCCCGGCTGCGGGGCCTCGGCGAGGCCCAGTTCGACCAGGTGGCCTGGACGCCGCTGCTGATCAAGGCACCGGGGCAGACCGAGGGCGCGGTCGACGACGCCAACGTGCTGAACGTCGACCTGCTGCCGACGATCGCCGACCTGCTCGGCATCGGCGTCCCGTGGGAGACCTACGGCGTGCCGGCGCGGCAGGTGCCGTCGGTGCGGCCACCCGACCTCAAGCCGGTGCTCAGCGACGCCCACCACGACCTGGAGCCGGCGCCGGACAGCCCGTACATCATGCTCGACGCCGCCGAGGGCTTCGCCCGGACCATGGCGGCCGACCCGGTGCCCGGGGAAGGCGAGGGCGCGGTGTGGCAGCGCACCCGCTTCGGCCACCTGGTGGGCCGGCCCGTCGCCGAGCTGGCGGTGGGCGAGCCGGCCGATGCCGAGCTGGCGGTGCGCGAGCTCGACCGCCTGGCCACCGGCGACCCGCCGCTGCTCGAGCTGCTCGCGCCGACCGACCTCGAGGAGGGGACCGTCGTGGCCGTCGAGGTCGACGGCACCGTGGCCGCGGTGGCGCCGGTGACGCCCGCGGCCCCCGACGACGACGGCGACCGGGTCGTCCACGCGCTGCTGCACCCGGACGCCGCCGGGGGTGACGGCCGGGTGGCGGCCCACGTCGTCGAGGGCCCGGCGGGGTCGCCGACTCTGCGCCCGCTGCGGGTCGTGGACGGTTGAGCGGCCCGTGCCGCCACCGCTCGCGGTGAGCCACCACCCCGCCAGGCCGGGCCGTTCGGCCGGCGGTTGAGCGCTGCCCCGCGCCTCGGGCAGGATCGCCGGCCGTCCCGGGCGGGTGCCGGCGCGGCGCCCGCCCCCGCCTGCTGCGTCCCGGGGGGAGCCGTCACCGTGCGCGTGCGCCGTCGTCCAACCGCCGTCGCCCTTCTGCTCGCCGTCGTGGCCGCGTGCTCGTCGGGTGGCGCCGACGACGCCGGCGCCGATCCCGGCGACGGGTCCGAGGCCCGCTGGACCCGCGCCCCCGTGCCCGAGGTGGCCCGGGTCGCGGGCGAGCGGGCCCGGCTCACCCACGTGCTCGGTTCGACCGGGTCGCTGCCCGACGTCGTGGCCGGGGTGGTCGCCGAGCCGGGCGGTCCCGACCGCCTGCGCCTGTGGACCAGCGACGACGGCGAGCTGTGGGAGGCCCACGACCCGGACGTCGGCGAGGGCCACGTGCGGGTGTGGGCGCTCGCCACCGACGGCGCCGCCACCGTGGTGGCCGGCCAGGCCACGCCGCCCGGCGAGCCCCGCCGGCCGTTCGTGCTGCGCTCCGAGGACCGCCGGACCTGGACCCCGCTGGAGCTGCCCGCCGAGGCACGGGAGCGGGCCGTCGCGCCCGGGGTGGTCCACGTCGAGCGCGACCGGGTGGTCGCGCTCGGCATGGACGGCGACCGGCGGCCGGTGGCCCTGCACCTCGACGGCGACGGGGCGGGCGAGGTGGCCGACCTGCCGGCGCCGGAGGGCACCGACCTCGACGGCTTCGTCGCCCTGGCCGCCGGCGGCGACACCGTGGTGGCCGCCGCCGGCACCCTGCCCCGGGGTGGTGCGGGCAGCGCCGCCGTCTACCGGTCGACCGACGCCGGGGCGACCTGGGAGCTCGCCGTGCCGTCCCTGGACCCGGCCGCGGCGGTCCGCGGCCTGGCGTGGACGGGGGAGGAGTTCGTCGCCACCGGCTTCGACATCGGCGACGGGAG
>DATGPY010000239.1:0-3650 GCA_035304465.1 Acidimicrobiales bacterium
CCACATCGAGATCATCGAGGTGGCGTCGCGGTTGTTCGACGACGTGGTCGTCGCGGCAGTGCGCAACCCCCAGAAGGGTGAGCCGCTCTTCACGCTCGAGGAGCGCAAGGGGCTCATCGCCGACGCGACGTCGCACCTCGGGAACGTGCGCGTCACGACGTTCTCCAGCCTGGTCGTCGACCTCGCCCGTGAGGTGGGCGCGGACTTCATCGTGAAGGGCCTGCGGGTCGTGTCCGACTTCGAGTCCGAGCTGATGATGGCCCAGATGAACAAGCGCGTCTCCGGTGTCGACACCCTGTTCATCCCGTCGGGGTCGTCGCACTCGTACCTCGCGTCGAAGCTCATCCGGGAGATCGCCCGCTACGGGGGCGACATCAGCTCGATGGTGCCGCCCTCGGTGGCGAAGCTGCTGGTCGAGAAGTACCGCGACGGAGGCGATGGAGGCGGGGGACAGCGATGAACGACGACGACCACTCCTTCGAGCACGACTTCGACGCCCGGGTCGCCGAGCGCGTGCCGGGGGGCGACGTCGAGGCGATCCTGCGCCAGGTCCACGAGATCATCGCCACCGCCCGGCCCGCGCCGCTGTCGACCCAGGTGAAGATCGACCGGGACGAGGTGCTCGACCTGCTCGACCAGGCCATCGAGCGCCTGCCCGACGAGGTGCGGGCCTCGCGCTGGCTGCTCAAGGACCGTGAGGAGTTCCTCGCCCGCACGCAGCGGGAGGCCGACGACATCCTCGCCGCCGCCCGGGGCCAGGCCGAGCGCATGGTGCAGCGGTCCGAGGTCATGAAGGCCGCCGAGGCCAAGGCCCGGCGCATCATCGAGAACGCCCGGGCCGAGGCCAGCCGCCAGCGCAACGAGGCCGACGACTTCTGCGACAAGCGTCTGGCCCAGCTGGAGACGATCCTCGAGAAGACGCTGTCGGTGATCGCGTCGGGCCGGGCGAAGCTGCGGGGGCCGGCCGGCGAGGGCCTGCCACCGGCGGGCGCGGCGGGCGGCTCGCCGCCGCTGCGGGCCGTGAACGGCCACGACGACGAGCGCGACCGCTCGGCACCCGTCTTCTTCGACCAGGACAAGGCCTGACCAGGGGCGCGACCCCGGCGCGGCCCGTCGGCACGGGCGCCGCGGGCACCTAGCCTGGGGGCCGATGACCCCACCGTTCCTGGTCCCCACGACCGAGCTGTTCCGCCACCGGGGTGTCCGGCGCCCCGTGACCGTGCGCGGCGTGCTGGCGGGGATCGAGCTGTCCTCCTCCCGCCTCACGGCCGACGAGGTCGTCGCCGAGCTGGTCCTCGAGGCCCAGGGTGAGCGCGTGATGGCCTCGGGCACGATCACCGGCCGGTGGGCGGGCGAGTGCCGCCGGTGCCTCGGGGAGACGGGCGGGGAGGTGCGGGTGGCCTTCAGCGAGGTCTTCGAGCGGTACCCGGTCGAGGGCGAGACCTACCCGCTCGGCCACGACGACGTCGACCTCGAGCCCGCGCTGCGCGAGGCGGTGGCGCTGGCGCTCCCGCTCGCGCCGCTCTGCGACGAGTCGTGCGCGGGCCCGGCGCCCGAGGTCCACCCGGTCACCGTCGCGACCGACGAGGACGGCGAGGCCGAGCCCCCGGTCGACCCCCGGTGGTCGGCGCTCGACGCGCTGAAGTTCGACTGAGGGCCGCCGCGGCCGGGCCGGTTTCGACGGTTCCACCGGCCGGCCGCTAGTCTCTCCCTCTTGCGTGCGCCGCCCGGCGGCCGCGCGTGCCCGTGTCCGGGCCCTCCACCGAGACGTCGCAGGAAGACCCCGATGGCCGTCCCCAAGAAGAAGACCTCCAAGGCCAAGAGCCGCAGTCGCCGGGCCAGCGCCTGGCGCCTCGACCGCCCGGCGCGCAGCATCTGCCCGCGGTGCGACGCGGTGAAGCGGCCGCACGTCGTCTGCGGCAACTGCGGTTGGTACGGCGGCCGGGTGGCCGTCGAGGTCGACTGACCGCCGGCAGCGCGCGGTGAGCGACTCGGCTGCCGCCGGCTCCGCCGCCGACGCCCCCCGGCCCGGGCTGCCCGTCGCCGTCGACGCGATGGGCGGCGACCACGCCCCCGACGCCATCGTCGAGGGTGCCCGGCGGGCCGCCGCCGAGCTCGGCGTCCCCGTCGTGCTGGTGGGCCGGCCGGACGTGCTGGCGTCCATCCGGGGCGACCTCGGCGTCATCGAGGCGTCCCAGGTCATCGCCATGGACGACGACCCGGGCGCCAGCGTGCGCTCGATGAAGGACTCGTCGCTCGTGCGGGCGGCGGAGGCCGTGCGCGACGGCAAGGCGTCGGCCATGGTCTCGGCCGGCAACACCGGCGCCACCATGGCCTCCGCGCTGTTGCGCATGGGGCGCATCAAGGGCGTCGCCCGCCCGGCCATCGCCACCCCGATCCCGGTCCCGGGCACGACGCCGACCGTGCTGCTCGACGCCGGCGCCAACGCGGAGTGCCAGCCCGCCTGGCTCGTGCAGTTCGCGCAGATGGGCGCCGTGTTCGCCCGCGAGCGTTACGGCATCGAGGAGCCCCGGGTGGGGCTGCTCTCGATCGGCGAGGAGCCGACGAAGGGCAACGACCTCGTCAAGGCGGCCCACGCCCTGCTGGCCGAGCCCGGCGCGCTGGGCCGCTCGGGTGCGCGCTTCCTCGGCAACGTCGAGGGGCGCGACATCATGACCGCGGACGTCGACGTGGTCGTCACCGACGGCTTCACCGGCAACGTCGCCCTGAAGACCCTCGAGGGCGGCATGCGGGCCCTGGTCCGCAGCGTCGTCGACGCGCTCGGCGCCACCTCGGTGGCGGACGAGGCGATCGAGGCGCTGATGCCGCTCTACGGCGCCCTCGACCCCGACACCACGGGTGGCGCGATGTTGCTGGGCGTTGACGGCGTGTGCATCATCAGCCACGGATCGTCGTCGGCGACGGCGATCGTGAACGCGGTGCGGGTCGCCGCCGACATGGTCTCGGCCGGCGTGGTCGAGCGCCTGCGTGCGGCCGTCGCCACGGGGTGAGCGACCCCGCTGTTCACAAGCGCACAAAGTCCGGCGT
The DNA here is from genome assembly GCA_035304465.1 of Acidimicrobiales bacterium. GTDB lineage: Bacteria > Actinomycetota > Acidimicrobiia > Acidimicrobiales > VFJN01 > ZC4RG19. The sequence continues at coordinate 3,049 of DATGPY010000239.1, forward strand.
CGCTACACTGCGCGCCGATCCGTCCGTGACGAGGAGAGCTTCGAGTGCCCGCTGAGACCCACGTCGAGCGCAGCCCCATGGATCGCCAGCAGGTCTTCGACCTGATCCGCGATCGACTCGCCGACATCCTCGAGGTCGACCCCTCGACCATCAGCGAGGGCGACTCGTTCACCGACGACCTCGAGGCCGACTCGCTCGCCCTGATCGAGCTGGCCGAGGCCCTCGAGGAGGAGATCGGCGAGCGCAGCGTCGGCTTCCGGATCGAGGACGAGGACCTCGAGGACATCAAGACCGTGCGGGACGCCGTGGACTACGTCCTCGCTCGACTGTGAGGCACGGTCATCCGACTCCCGGTCGACCGCCTCGACGAACTGGCCCGACGTCTCGGGGTGAACCTCGATGACCCCGAGGTGCTCGCGCCTGCCCTGGTGCACCGGTCGTGGTGCGCCGAGAACCCCGGGCACGAGTCGAACGAGCGCCTCGAGTTCCTCGGCGACGCCGTCCTCGGGCTGATCATCACCGACCACGCCTTCCACGCCTACCCCGACCTCAGCGAGGGCGAGCTCACCGACGTCCGCAAGGCGGTCGTCAACGCGGTGACG
>DATGPY010000240.1:0-2125 GCA_035304465.1 Acidimicrobiales bacterium
GAACCTCGAGGCCATCAAGGCCATCCTCGTCAACTACACGGCCGACGGCGACGAGCCCGAGGACCACCCCCTCACCGGCAGCAAGGCCGACCGGGCCCTCGCCATCCAGGCCGCCATCTGGCACTACAGCGACGGCTTCGAGCTGACCGGGGCGAACGGCGGCGGGAACGTCACCCCCGACAACGTCACGGCCAACTACGCCACCATCCTCGAGGCCGTCGACGGCGGCCACATCTCCGGCGGCGGCGAGCCGACCGTGAGCCTGTCGATCACCCCGCCCGACGACACCGAGGGCAACGTCGGCGACCTCGTCGGCCCCTTCGTGGTCAACACGACCGCCGCGAGCGTGACGGTCACCACGACCGAGGGCATCACGCTGCGCGACGCCGAGGGCGAGCCCTTCACCGGTGACGTCACCGACGGCACCGAGCTGTGGGTGTCCGCCGACGAGGCGATCGAGGGCACCATCTCGGCCACCGCGCAGGCCGAGGTCCGCGTCGGCCGGGTCTTCTACGGCCAGCAGAACGGCCGCGACCTGCAGCGCATCGTGCTCGCCTCGCCCGTGACCGTCGACGCCGCCGCCGAGGCGCAGGTCAGCTTCGTCGGCGGTCCGCCGCCGACGGAGCCGCCGCCGTCGACCACCTCGACGACCTCGACGACCGTCCCGATCGAGCACAACACCACGGTCGTGGACAACCCGACCACGACGACGGTGCCGATCGAGACCAACCAGGACGAAGGTGACGACGACAGCGGCGGTGGCCTGCCGGTGACCGGCGCCCAGACGATCGTCCTCGTGGTCGTGGCGCTCGCCCTGCTCGGGGTCGGCACCGCGTTCGGCATCATCGGCCGGCGCAAGCGCCTGAGCGACGGCTGACGCCGGCGACCGCCGACCATCCGCGCAGACGAGGGGGCCCGTGACGGGCCCCCTCGTCGCGTTCTCCGGGATGGGGCGTTGTGCCACTCTCCGTGGTAGCGTGTCGCAGCGCTGGCCCGTGGGCCGGTCGCTGGGAACCAACCGATGGTGCTGGGCGGGCAGGTTCGGCACCCCAACCGACAGGGAGCATCCATGGTGATCGACGTCGAGCGTCGTGCGCGGGCTGGGGGCGTGGGGGCTGCGGCCGTCGTGGCGCTGGTCCTCCTCGCCGCGCTCGGAGGACCGGTCGGCGCGGCCAGCGAGGCCACCTTCACCGGGCTGGTGCCCGGCGCGGTGGCCCAGGTCGTCGGCAGCACAGGCGGTCCGAACCGCACGTACACGGCCGGCCTGATGGCACTGACCATCGACGGGACGCCGGGCGCGGCCGGCTACTGCATCGACATCCACACGGACATCGCCGACGGCACGAGCGGTCTGCAGGAGGTCGACTGGGCGACCTCCGGCGTGGCGAACCTCGACGCCGTCGAGCGCATCCTCCGCAGCTACCACCCGAACGGCGTGGGCCCGGACGGCTACCGGATCAGCGGGACGACCGCCCAGATGGCGGCGGCGACGCAGGCCGCCATCTGGCACTACACGGACGGCTTCGAGCTGGCCGGCCAGGGCAACGACCCGGTGGTCGTGGCCAACTACGAGGCCATCCTGGCGGCGGTGGCGGCCGGTGTCCTGCCGACCTTCGGCGAGCCGGGCGTCAGCCTCGACATCGAGGCCCCGGGCACGACCGAGGCGACGGCCGGCGAGCCGATCGGCCCCTACGTCGTGCGCACCACCGCCGGCGAGGTCACGCTGACCGCGTCGCCGGGGGCCGAGATCGTCGACGAGCACGGCGAGCCGCTGCCCGGCCCGGTCACCGACGGCACGTCGTTCTGGCTCGTCAGCCAGGAGCCGGGCTCGGCGACCGTGACGGCGACGGCGGAGGCCACCGTGCTCGCGGGGCGGGCGTTCGCCAAGCCCGGCGTGCAGCGGATGATCCTGGCCACGACGACCACGACGACGGTGGACGCCGAGGCGAGCGGCTCGTGGACGACGCCGCCGACGACCGAGCCCCCGACGACGGTGCCGGTCGAGCCCCGGGTGAGCACCCCGCCCGAGCCCCCGCGGCGGGCCGAGCCGGTCGAGCCGCAGCCCGCGGCCCCGGCGCCGGCGCCGGCCGAGGAGCGGTCCGGCGACGACCTGCCCCGCACCGGC
>DATGPY010000241.1:0-13742 GCA_035304465.1 Acidimicrobiales bacterium
CCTGCGGCTGCGCACCGAGGCCTCGGCCCGGTTCGAGAAGGGGACCGACCCCGAGATCATCGACCTGGCCCAGCGGCGGCTCGCCGAGCTGGTGGCCGCCTCGGGCGCCCGCCTCGAGCAGGGCGGCGTCGACGTGCGGGGCGAGCTGCCCGAGCGGGCGCCGGTGCGGGTCCGGACGGGCCGGCTCAACCGGCTGCTCGGCACCCGCCTGACCGCGGAGGAGATCGCGCAGCTCCTCGACCCGATCGGGTTCGCGACCCGGGTCGTCGGCGAGGACACCGAGGTCACGATCCCGTCGTGGCGCTACGACTCCGCCACCGAGATCGACGTCGTCGAGGAGGTGGCCCGCCACCACGGCTACGGCCGGATCGGCCGCACCGTCCCCCGGCCGCCGCACCCGGGGCGGCTCGACGACCGCCAGCGCGAGCGCCGCCGGCTGCGGTCGCTGCTCGTCGGCCGAGGGCTGTCCGAGGCCATGCCGCTGCCGTTCCTTGCGCCCGGCGACCTCGAGCGCTGCGGCCTGCCCGGTGACGGCATCCGCATCACCAACCCGCTGGTCGCCGAGGAGTCGGTGCTGCGCACCTCGCTGCTGCCGGGCCTGGTGAAGGCGCTCGCCACCAACGCGGCGCGGCGCAACACCGGCGTGGGGCTGTGGGAGATCGGCCACGTCTTCCGCCGGTGGCCCGAGGGCACGACCGGTCCGGGCACCGAGCTGCCCGACGAGCGCGAGGTCCTCGGCGTGGCCCTCGGCGGGCGCGACGCCACCGAGGCGGTGCGCGAGTGGTACGCGATCGCCGAACTGCTCTCCCTGCAGGACGCCACCCTGCGCAACGGGCCCGTTCCCGGCCTGCACCCGACGCGGTCGGCCCGGATCCTCGCCGCCTCGGGCGAGGAGCTGGGGGCGGTCGGCGAGGTCGATCCGGCGGTCCTCGAGGCCCACGGGATCGGCGAACGGGTGGGCTGGATCGAGCTCGACCTCGACGCGGTCGCCCGCGTCCCCCGGGCCGAGCGCCGCTACCGCCCGGTCAGCGTCTACCCGTCCAGCGACATCGACCTCGCCTTCGAGGTCGACGAGGACGTGCCGGCGGCGGACGTCGAGCGGGTGCTGCGGGAGGCCGCCGGCGACCACCTGGCGTCGCTGCGGTTGTTCGACGTCTACCGGGGCCCGGGCATCGCCGAGGGGCGGCGGAGCCTGGCCTTCGCGCTCCGCCTCGACGCCCCCGACCACACCCTCACCGACGAGGAGGTGGCCCGCGTGCGCCAGCGCTGCATCGAGGCGGTCGAGTCGGCCCTGCCGGCGTCGCTGCGGGGCTGACCCACGCGGGCCCCGACCCGCGTTGCATGACTATTCACGCATCCGTATGATCTGACGGGTGCCAACGGTCGGGATCATCGGGGCCTCGGGGTTCACCGGGGCCGAGCTGCTGCGGCTGTGCGCCGCGCACCCCTCCCTCGACGTCCGGCTCGCGACCGGCGACTCGCAGGCCGGCCGGGCCGTCGCAGACCTCTACCCGAGCCTGGCCGCCGCCCACGGCGACCTGCCGCTCGAGAAGTACGACGCCGACCGCTGCGACGGCCTCGACCTCGTCTTCCTCGCCCTGCCGCACGGCGAGTCGCAGAAGATCGTCCCCGAGCTGCTCGGCAGGGTCGGGGCCGTCGTCGACCTCGCCGCCGACTTCCGCCTCCGGGACCCGGCGGCCTACCCCCGCTGGTACGGCGAGGAGCACACCCGCCCCGAGCTGCTCGGGACGTTCGCCTACGGGCTCCCCGAGCTGTTCCGCGACCGGATCGCCGGGGCCACCCGGGTCGCGGCGCCCGGCTGCTACGTGACCGCCGCCGTGATGGCGCTGGCCCCGCTGCTGCGGGCCCGGGTCGTCGAGCCGACCGGCATCGTCGTCGACGCCGCCAGCGGCGTGTCCGGCGCCGGGCGGACGGCCAAGCCGTCGACCGCCTTCTGCACGGTGGAGGAGAGCTTCACCGCCTACGGACTGCTCGACCACCGGCACACGCCCGAGATCGAGCAGGGCCTGACGGCGGTCGCCGGCGAGCCGGCCCAGGTCCTGTTCACACCCCACCTGGCGCCGATGAACCGGGGCATCCTCGCCACCTGCTACGCCCGGCCCCGCACGGCCGGCGTCACCACCGACGACGTGCTCGGCGTGCTCCACGAGGCGTGGGACGGCGAACCCTTCGTCGTCGTCACCCCCGACGCCCCGGCCACCAAGCACACGCTCGGCTCCAACAGCGTGCACGTCACCGCGGTCGCTGACGCCCGCACCGGGTGGGTCGTGGCCATCGCCGCCCTCGACAACCTCGTCAAGGGCGCGTCGGGGCAGGCGATCCAGTGCGCCAACCTCGTGCTCGGACTGCCCGAGACGACCGGGCTGCCGGCGGTGGGGGTGTACCCGTGAGCGTCGTCGCTCCGGCGGGCTTCGTCGCCGCCGGCGTGGCCAGCGGCATCAAGGAGGGCGGGGCGCTCGACCTCGCGCTGGTGGCCACCGACGACGGCCGGCCCGTGCCCGCCGCCGGCGTGTTCACCCGGAACCTCGTCGCGGCCGCGCCGGTCGTCGTGTCCCGCCGCCACCTCGAGCGGACCGGGGGCACGGCCGCCGCGGTCGTGCTCAGCAGCGGCAACGCCAACGCCGGCACGGGCGCCCGGGGCGAGGCCGACGCCGAGCGGATGTGCGAGCTGGTCGGCCGGGAGCTCGGCGCGCCCGCCGACGCGGTCCTCGTCTGCTCGACCGGTCTGATCGGCCACCCGCTGCCGATGGACCGCGTCGAGGCCGGCATCCCGGCGCTCGTCGCCGCCCGGGGTGGGGCGGCCGAGCACGCCATCGCCGCGGCGGAGGCGATCATGACCACCGACACCCGGACGAAGCAGACCCTCGTCGAGGGCGACGGGTTCGCGGTCGGCGGGGTGGCGAAGGGGGCGGCCATGCTCGCCCCCGACATGGCCACGATGCTGGCCGTGCTCACCACCGACGCCGCCGTCGACCCGCCGGCGCTGCGGACCGCGCTGGCGGCCGGCGTCGCCGACTCGTTCAACGCCGTGTCGGTCGACGGCTGCACCTCGACCAACGACACCGTGCTGCTGCTGGCCAGCGGCCGGGCCGGGCGGCCCGCCCCCGAGGCGTTCGCCGCCGCGGTGGCCGAGGCCTGCCTGGACCTCGCGCTGCAGATGGTGCGGGACGCCGAGGGCCACACCAAGGTCGTCACCGTGCGGGTGACCGGCGCCGCCTCCGACGAGGAGGCTCGCCGGGCCGCCCGCAAGGTGGCCGACAGCCAGCTGGTGAAGTGCTCGTGGTTCGGCGCCGACCCCTACTGGGGGCGGGTCGCGAGCGACCTCGGCACCGCCGGCGTCGCCCTCGACCCGGCGGCGCTGACCATCGCCTACGGCGGCACGGTGGTCAGCCGCGGGTGCGTCCCGGTCGACCACGACGCCGGCGCGGTGGCGGCCCACATGGCCGGCGAGGAGATCGACCTGCACTGCGACCTAGGCGTCGGCGCCGGCCGGGCCCGGGTGTTCACCAACGACCTGACCTACGGCTACATCGACGAGAACAGGGGGACGTCGTGACCGGCCCGGCGACAGGCACCCCCGCGCCCGGCACGGCCGGGACGGTGGGCCCGGCCGAGGCGGCGCAGCGGGTGGCGGTGCTGCTCGAGGCGCTGCCCTACATCCACCGCTTCCGTGACGCCGTCGTCGTCGTGAAGTACGGCGGCAACGCCATGGTCGACCCGGCGCTCGGCCGGGCCGTCGCCGATGACGTCGCGCTGCTGCGGGCGGTCGGCATGCGGCCCGTGGTCGTGCACGGCGGTGGCCCGCAGATCAGCGACCTCATGTCCCGCCTCGGCAAGCAGCCGGAGTTCCGCGACGGCCTGCGGGTGACCGACGCCGAGACCGTCGAGATCGCCCGCATGGTGCTCGTCGGCAAGGTCAACCGCGAGATCGTCTCGGCCGTCAACGTCCACGGCCCCCTGGCGGTCGGCCTCTCGGGCGAGGACGCCGGACTCATCCTGGCCGGGGCCCGCAACCCCGACCTCGGCTACGTCGGCGACGTGCGGTCGGTCAACCCCTCGATCCTCGAGAAGCTGCTCGCCGAACGTCTCATCCCGGTCGTGTCGACGATCGGGTCGGACCCCACCGGCCAGCCGTACAACATCAACGCCGACACGGTGGCCGGCGCCATCGCCGAGGCGCTGGGCGCCGAGAAGGTGCTGTTCCTCACCGACGTGCCCGGGCTCCTCGCCGACGTCGACGACCCGTCCTCGCTCATCGGCCGGATCGGCGCCGACGAGCTGGAGGCGATGGTCGAGGGAGGCCGCCTGAACGGGGGGATGATCCCCAAGGTCGCGGCCGCCCTCCACGCGGTGCGCCACGGGGTGGCCTCGGCGCACCTGCTCGACGGCCGCGTGCCGCACGTCCTGCTGCTCGAGCTGTTCAGCGACGAGGGCGTCGGGACGATGATCACCGCCGGGGCGCCCGGCGGGCCGGCGGGGGAGGGGGTGGCGTGACCGCGTCGACCGGGACCGGCCCCCTCATGCCGACCTACCCGCCGCCTCCGGTCACCTTCGTGCGGGGCGAGGGCACCCACCTCTACGACGACCGCGGCCGCCGCTACCTCGACCTGCTGTCGGGGCTCGCCGTCACCTCGCTGGGCCACGCGCACCCCGCGGTCGCCGAGGCGCTGGCGGCGCAGGCCCGGACGCTGCTGCACGTCTCCAACCTGTTCGGCAACGAGATGGCGCCCGAGGTGGCCCGCACGCTCGACCGGCTGGTCGGCGACGGCGAGCCGGCCGGTGGCCAGGTGTTCTTCTGCAACTCCGGCGCCGAGGCCAACGAGTGCGCGATCAAGCTCGCCCGCCGGTTCGGCGGGTGGGACCGGCACGTCGTCGTCTCGGCGTACGGCAGCTTCCACGGCCGGACGCTCGCCACCCTGCACGCCACCGGCCAGCCGGCCAAACACGAGCCCTTCCAGCCCCTCCCCGAGGGGTTCCGGCACGTGGCCTGGAACGACCTCGACGCCTTGGCGGCGGCGATGGACCCCTCGGTGGCGGCGGTGCTGCTCGAGCCCGTCCAGGGGGAGGGCGGCGTCGTGCCCGCGGCGCCCGGCTACCTGGAGGGCGTGCGCCGGCTGTGCGACGAGCGGGGCGCCCTCCTGATCCTCGACGAGGTCCAGACCGGCCTGGGGCGCACGGGGCGCTGGTTCGGCTTCCAGCACGACGGCGTCCGGCCCGACGTCGTGACGATGGCCAAGGCGCTGGGCAACGGCGTGCCCGTCGGGGCGTGCTGGGCCCGGGCCGAGGTCGCCGGCGCGTTCCGGCCGGGCGACCACGCCACGACCTTCGGCGGCCAGCCGCTGGCCATGGCCGCCGCCCGGGCGGTGCTGGCCACCATGGAGGCGGAGGACGTTCCGGCGCGGGCGGCGAAGGCCGGCGCCCGTCTGGCCGAGGGGCTCGGCCGGCTGCCGCGGGTCGCCGGCGTGCGGGGCCGGGGCCTACTGCTGGCGGTCGAGCTGGACGGGCTCGACGCCCACGCGGTGGTCGCCGCGCTGCTGGAGGCCGGGGTCGTCGCCAACGCGGTGACCCCGACCGCGCTGCGGCTGGCCCCGCCGCTGCTGATCGCCGACGACGAGATCGACGCCGCGGTGGCGGCGATCGGCGAGGTGCTGGCCGTGATGCCGGCGGGGGGAGGCGACGACCGGTGACCGTGCGCCACGTGCTCGAGATCGACGACCTGCGCCCGGAGGAGCTCGACGAGGTGCTCCGGCGCGCCGCCGAGCCGCCGGGCGGCCGGCCCCTCGCCGGGCGCACGGTCGGGCTCTACTTCGAGAAGCCCTCGCTGCGGACCCGGCACTCGTCCGAGGCCGCGGTCGTGCAGCTCGGCGGTCACCCGGTCACGTTCCGGCGCGAGGAGGTGGGCAGCGGCGAGCGCGAGCCCGTGACCGACATCGCCCGCGTGCTGTCCGGGTACCACGCGGTCATCGGCGCCCGCGTGTTCGACCACGGCCTGCTCGAGGAGCTGGCCGCGGCGGCCACGATCCCGGTCGTCAACCTGCTCTCCGACCGCGGGCACCCCTGCCAGGCGCTCGCCGACCTGCTGACCATGCGCCAGCAGCTCGGCGACCTGGAGGGGGCGACCGTCGCCTGGGTCGGCGACTTCAACAACGTGGCCCGGTCCCTGGCGCTGGGGGCGACCATGATGGGCATGAAGGTCCGCCTCGCCTGCCCGCCCGGCTACGGGCCGACCGACGCCGACATCGACCGGCTGGCCGCCCTGGGCGCGCCGCCCGTCGTGACCGGCCGGCCGACCGAGGCCGTGGCCGGCGCCGCCGCCGTCCACACCGACGTGTGGGCGTCGATGGGGCAGGAGGACGAGGCCGCCGAGCGGGCCCGGGCCTTCGAGGGCTTCCAGGTCGACGACCGGGTCATGGCGGCCGCCGCGCCCGGCGCCGTGTTCATGCACTGCCTGCCCGCGCACCGGGGCGAGGAGGTGGCGCCCTCGGTCGTGGACGGCCCCCGGAGCGTCGTCATCGCCCAGGCCCACAACCGCCTCCACAGCATGCGGGGCCTGCTGTCGTGGCTGGTCGAGGAGGCGCAGCGATGACCGATCGCCCGACGACCCGCGTCGCGCCGCCCACGGACGGGACGGGCGGCGACGAGCCCCGGCCGCTGGCCAAGCCGCAGCGCCAGCACCGCATCGCCCGCCTGCTCGCCGACCACGCGGTGACGAGCCAGCAGCAGCTCGTCGAGCTGCTGGCCGCCGAGGGCGTGGCGGCCACGCAGGCGACGGTGTCGCGCGACCTCGAGGACCTGGGCGCGATCAAGGTGCGGGTGGCCGGGGGCGAGAGCGTCTACGCCATCCCCGAACTGCCCACGCAGCAGCGTGCCCCGGAGGACCACCTGCGCCGCGTGTTCGGCGACTGGGTGGTCGAGGTCGCCCGCTCGGGCAACCTCGTCGTCCTCCGCACGCCACCGGGCTCGGCCCACGTCGTGGCGTCGGCGCTCGACCGCTCGGCGACGCCCGGCGTGCTCGGCACCGTGGCCGGTGACGACACGCTGATCGTCGTCGTCGCCGAGGACGCGGACGCCGCCCAGGTCGCCGACCGCCTGGCCGAGATGGCCGGCCTGCGGTGACGCCCCCCGCCCGGCCCCGGAGGGCCGGGCCCGACCCCACCCCCGTCAGACCTGCGGCCGGGCAGCACCCGGCCCGGCGGAGCCGGAGCTCCGCCGCCGACCGAGAAGGAAGCAGCCAATGGTGAAGCGAGTGGTCCTGGCCTACAGCGGCGGGCTCGACACGTCCGTGGCCGTGCGGTGGATGACCGACGAGATTGGCGCCGAGGTGATCGCCCTCGCCGTCGACGTCGGCCAGTCGAGCGACGACTGGGACGTGGTGCGCGAGCGGGCCCTGGCGGCCGGCGCCGTCGAGGCGCTGGTCGTCGACGCCCGCGAGGAGTTCGCCCGCGACTACTGCATGCCGGCCCTGAAGGCGAACGCCCTCTACGAGGGCCGCTACCCCCTGGTGTCCGCGCTCTCGCGGCCGGTGATCGTGAAGCACCTCGTGGCCACCGCGCGGCTCCACGGGGCCGACGCCGTCGCCCACGGGTGCACCGGCAAGGGCAACGACCAGGTGCGCTTCGAGGTGTCCACCCGGGCCCTGGCGCCCGACCTCGAGGTGCTGGCACCGGTGCGGTCGTGGGGCATGACCCGGGAGGACTGCATCCACTACGCCTACGACCACGGCATCCCGATCACCGCGACCAAGGAGAAGCGGTACTCGATCGACGACAACCTCTGGGGCCGGACCATCGAGTGCGGCGAGATGGAGGACCCCTGGGCCGTGCCGCCCCAGGGCGTGTGGCTGCTGACCAAGCCGACGGCGACCGAGCCGGTCGACGTCGTCGTCAGCTTCCGTGAGGGCGTCCCGGTGGCGCTCGACGGCGAGGAGATGAGCCCGGCCCAGCTGGTCACCGCGCTCAACGAGCGGGTCGGTGCCTTCGGCTGGGGTCGCATCGACATGGTCGAGAACCGCCGGGTCGGCATCAAGAGCCGGGAGACCTACGAGTGCCCGGGCAGCCTGGCGCTGATCATGGCGCACGCCGACCTCGAGTCGATCTGCCTCGAGCGCGACCTGCAGCGCGAGAAGCTCCGGCTCGAGTCCCGCTACGCCGAGCTGGTCTACGACGGCCTGTGGTTCAGCCCGCTCAAGGAGGCGCTCGACGCCTTCGTCGACGAGAGCCAGCGCTTCGTCACCGGGGACGTGCGCCTGCACCTGTCGCCGGGCTCGTGCCAGGTGACGGGTCGCCGGAGCGACCACAGCCTCTACGACCACTCGCTCGCGACCTACGACAGCGGCGACCGGTTCCGCCACGAGGACAGCGTCGGCTTCGTCCGCCTGTGGGGCCTGAACATCGAGACCTGGGCCTCGGTGCAGGGCGGCGACCGGTGGTGAGTCGGGGCGGGGGCGACGGATGAGCACCCTCTGGCACGGCCGGTTCGAGGAGGGTCCGTCCGACGAGCTGCTCGCCTTCACGGTCAGCCTCGGCTTCGACCGGCGGCTCGCGGCCGACGACCTCGCCGGCAGCCGGGCGCACGTCCGGGGCCTGGCCCGGGCCGGCGTCCTCACCGACGAGGAGGCCGGCGTGGTCCTCGCCGCGCTCGACCGGGTGGAGGAGGAGCTGCGCACCGGCGTCTTCGAGTTCGAGCCGACCGACGAGGACATCCACACGGCGATCGAGCGCCGGGTGACCGCGCTGGCCGGCGAGGCGGGGGCCAAGCTCCACACGGGCCGCAGCCGCAACGACCAGGTGGCGACCGACCTGCGCCTGTGGGCCCGGCGCGAGCTGACCGGCATCGCCCGCCGCGTCCTCGGGCTGCAGCACACGCTGCTCGAGCGGGCCCGCGAGGCCGGCCCCGCCTACCTGCCCGGCTACACGCACCTGCAGCGGGCCCAGCCGGTGCTGCTCGCCCACCACCTGCTGGCCCACGGGTGGGCGCTGGCCCGAGACGTCGACCGGCTGCTCGACTGCCGCCGCCGGCTGGACGTGTCGCCGCTCGGCGCCGGGGCGCTGGCGGGCTCCTCGCTCCCGCTCGACCCCGACGCGACGGCCGCCGACCTCGGCTTCGCCGCCCGCTTCGAGAACAGCCTCGACGCGGTCAGCGACCGGGACTTCGTCGCCGAGGCCCTGTTCGCGCTCAGCCTCCTCGCCGTCCACCTGTCGCGGATGGGGGAGGAGGTGATCCTGTGGTCGACCGACGAGTTCGGCTTCGTCCGGCTCGACGACGCCTACGCCACCGGGTCGTCCATGCTCCCCCAGAAGAAGAACCCCGACATCGCCGAGCTGGCCCGGGGCAAGGCCGGGCGGGTCATCGGCGACCTGACCGGCATGCTGGCCACCATGAAGGGCCTGCCCCTGAGCTACAACCGCGACCTGCAGGAGGACAAGGAGCCGCTGTTCGACGCCGTCGAGCAGATGTCCCTGGGGCTGGCCGCCATGACCGGGCTGTACGCCACGATGACCTTCGACGTCGAGCGCATGCAGCAGGCCGCTGACTCACCGTTCGCGGCGGCCACCGACCTGGCCGAGCTGCTCGTCGAGCGGGGGATGCCCTTCCGTGAGGCCCACGCGCTGGTCGGCGGGCTGGTGCGCGACAGCCTCGAGCGGCACGTGCCGCTGGCCGAGCTGGTCGAGGCGCACCCGGAGCTGGGCGCCGAGGCGGCGGAGCTGCTGGCGCCCGGCCGGGCGGTGACCCGACGCACGACGCCCGGCGGGGCGGGCCCCGACCCGGTGGCCGAGCAGCTCGAGCGGTTCGCCCGGCGGCTCGACAACGACGCCGAGCGCATCGGGCCGGAGGGGGAGGGGCGGTGAGCGCGCCGCAGCCCTTCCGCCACGAGATCCGGGTGCGCTACGGCGAGGTCGACATGCAGCGGCACGTGTTCAACGCGCACTACCTCGCCTACGTCGACGACGCCTGCGACGCGTGGCTGCGCGCCGCGCTCGGCGACGACTACCTGGGCTCGGGCGCGCTCGACGTCGTGCTCAAGCGGGCCGACATCACCTGGCACGGCGCTGCCGGGTACGGCGACGTCCTCACCATCGACGTCGCGGTCCGACGCTGGGGGCGCACGAGCTTCGACGTCGGCTTCGAGGGGTCGGTCGGCGAGCGACCGGTGTTCAGCGCGGTCGTGACCTACGTGTCGGTGGCCCCGGGGACGACCGAGCCGACCCCGGTGCCCGAGGCGCTGCGGTCGGCGCTGTCGTGACCGGCCGGCCGCCCGCGCCCGGCGGGTCCGTGCCCGCCCGCTGGGGGACGGTCGTGGACCGCTCGGTGCTGGGCCGCGACCCCCGTGCGGTGGCGCCCGAGCTGCTGAACAAGCTGCTCGTCCGGGTCGGCCCGGAGACGGACGGCGAGGCACCGGTCGTGCGGGTGGGCCGCATCGTCGAGGTCGAGGCGTACTGCGGTGCCATCGACCCGGGCAGCCACGCCTACCGGGGGATGACCCGGCGGAACCGGACGATGTTCGGGCCGCCGGGCGGCCTCTACGTCTACTTCACCTACGGGATGCACTGGTGCGCCAACGTCGTCTGCGGGGCCGAGGGCGAGGGCGTGGCGGTGCTGCTGCGGGCGCTCGCGCCGGTGGCCGGGCTGGAGGCGATGTTCGCGGCCCGGCCCCGGGCCCGCCGGCCGACCGACCTGTGCAGCGGCCCGGCCAAGCTGTGCCAGGCGCTCGGGCTCGACGGCGGCTTCGACGGCGCCGACCTGGTGACCGGCGACCGTGGCGTCTGGCTGGTCGACGACGGCACGCCGCCGCCGGCCGACCCGGTCCAGACCACCCGCATCGGGCTGACGGCCGGGGCGGAGCACCCGTGGCGGTGGTACGTCCGCGGCGACCCGCACGTGTCCCGCAAGGCGCCGAGCGGCGGGGTGGCGCCCGGCGGCTGACCGGCGCTCAGACGTCGGTCGGCGTGGCGCACGAGGGCATGCGGTTGGCCTTGGCGAACTCGTCGATCCACCCGGTGACGTGCCGGCCCTGGCCCTCCTTCTCCGAGATCAGCAGCTGGGCCTCGGGGTCGACCCGCAGGGCCTCGGCGTAGGCCTGGCGGTCGCCGAGGTAGGTCCGCCAGTCGGCCAGCCAGGCCTCGGCCCGCTCGCGCTGGTCGCCGGCCGGGACGAGGTCCAGCATGCCCTCGAGGTCGTCGAGCATCTCCTCGAAGATGGCGTTGGCCTCGTCGAGCACGGCGGCCCGCTCCTCGGCGGTGTCGACCGCGGCGGCGACCGGCAGGGCGTCGACCGCCTCGACCGCCGCCGCGCACCGGGGCTCGGCGGCCTCGGCGAACGCCGGGTCCTCCAGCCGGTCGATGGGTGGCTGCCGCCCGGGCCCGATGGCCAGGTACACGACGTAGGCCCACATGGCGACGAGGCCGAAGACCACGCCGACCACCGCCAGGCGGCCGGCTCCCCAGCGCCGGCCATCGGGCTCGGCGGGGGCCTCGTCGACGGGCGGGGCGGCCTCGCTGGTCACGGCACCAGCGTCCCCGAGCCCGCCGGTCGGCGTCCAGTCCAGGTCTCCGGCGAGGGCACCGGTTGGATCGCGCCGGTCGCCGCGGGAACCATGTCGGCGTGACGGCAGACCCGACGATCCTGGACGACCTCGAGGCGCGCGGCCTGGTGCAGGACACCACCGACCGTGCGGCGCTGGCCGAGCGGCTGGCCGCCGGCCCGGTCACGCTCTACTTCGGCTGCGACCCCACGGCGCCGAGCCTGCACCACGGCAACCTCGTCGGCCTGCTGGTCCTGCGGCGGTTCCAGGACGCCGGGCACCGGCCGGTCGCCCTCGCCGGTGGGGCGACGGGGATGATCGGCGACCCGAGCGGCCGGTCGGAGGAGCGCAACCTCCTCGACGAGGAGACGCTCGCCGCCAACGTCGCCGCCATCAAGGCGCAGATGGCCCGGATCCTCGACTTCGACGGTGACCGGGCGCTGCTGGTCGACAACCGCGACTGGACCGGCGACGTGCGGCTGCTCGACTTCCTGCGGGACATCGGCAAGCACGTCACCGTCAACCAGATGCTCGCTCGGGAGTCGGTGAAGGCGCGGCTCGCCAGCGAGCAGGGCATCAGCTTCACCGAGTTCAGCTACATGCTGCTGCAGGCCCACGACTACCTGCGGTTGCACGAGACCCTGGGCGTCGAGCTCCAGATCGGCGGCTCCGACCAGTGGGGCAACATCCTCTCGGGCGTCGACCTGATCCGGCGGGTCCGGGGGGCGACCGTGCACGGGCTCTGCTGGCCGCTGCTGACGGCGCCCGACGGCACGAAGCTGGGCAAGACGACGGGCGCCCGGCTCTGGCTGGACCCCGACCTGACGAGCCCCTACCAGTTCTTCCAGCACTGGATGCGCACCGACGACCGCCAGGTCGAGGAGTTCCTGGCGAAGTTCACGCTGCTCCCCATGGACGAGGTGCGGGCGATCGCCGCGGCGCACGCCGAGCACCCGGAGCGGCGAGCCGGCCAGCGCCGCCTGGCGGAGGAGGTCACGCGCCTGGTGCACGGCGACGAGGCGACCGCCGCGGCGGCGGCCGCGACCACCGTCCTGTTCGGCGGTTCGCCGCTCGAGGCGGGGCCGGAGGCCCTCGCGGTCGTCGCTGCCGAGGTCCCGACCGCGCCGCTACCGGGCCGCGACGAGCTGGCGGCGGGGGCCGACCTCGTGCCGCTGCTCGTGGAGGCGGGCCTGGCGTCCTCGAAGGGCGAGGCCCGCCGGGCCATCGACCAGGGCGGCGTGTCGGTCAACGGCCGGCGGGTGGGGCCCGGCGCCGCCGTGCGGACCGAGGACGTGCTGCACGGCCGCTACGTCCTGCTCCGCAAGGGGAAGAAGCACTACGCCATGCTCGTGGGCGCCTGACGGGGGCGCCGGCGGCGCTCCGGCGGCGGCGCCAGGTCCGCCGGGGTGGGAACGGGGCCCGGCGGGCTACACTGAGGCTTCCCTTCGGGGTGTCGTCCCAGGTCGGGACAGGTTTCGGAAGAAATCTTCCGGGAAGCCCCGAGGTCGAGTTGACGGCCTCTGACGGGGTCGTTAGATTAACTCCTCGCCTCGCACGGCAGATCGAACAGCCACGAGGCGCACGAGAATGGCACCAAAGCCCCGAAGAGGGCACGTGCCGAGCGAAGCCGCTCCTTGAAAACAGAAGACAGGACGAGAGAGCGAGTGCGGGCGACACCGACGAGCCTTGCGGCTCCGAGGTGCCGTTAGAACTAACGCACCGTCATTCCAGGTGACCCCCCAGGGTCATCAGGTCGAAGGTGCGCCCAACCCTCGGCATCGGGGCGATTCCGCTCGATGTCGAGGACTCTCTGATCGACGGGCAGACCGCGTGCGGTGTGCCCATCGTTCTCGACGGAGAGTTTGATCCTGGCTCAGGACGAACGCTGGCGGCGTGCTTAACACATGCAAGTCGAGCGAGGTCCTACCGGTGGCAACACCGGGAACGACCTAGCGGCGAACGGGTGAGTAACACGTGAGGAACCTGCCCCGAAGACCGGGATAACCCTCCGAAAGGAGAGCTAATACCGGATGTCCCCTGGAGGTCGCATGGCCACCAGAGGAAATGCTTTTGTGCTTCGGGAGGGCCTCGCGGCCTATCAGCTTGTTGGCGGGGTAACGGCCCACCAAGGCATCGACGGGTAGCTGGTCTGAGAGGACGATCAGCCACACTGGGACTGAGACACGGCCCAGACTCCTAC
>DATGPY010000242.1:0-2228 GCA_035304465.1 Acidimicrobiales bacterium
GGCGCTGCGGGCCACCACGCTGATCGTCGCCCACCGCCTCTCCACGATCGCCCTCGCCGACCGAGTCGTGTTCCTCGAGCGGGGCCGCATCGTCGCCGTCGGCGGCCACGACGAGCTGGTCGCCACCGTGCCCGCCTACGCCTCCCTCGCCCGCGCCTACGCCCAGGACGCCACGCCGTGAGGCGCGACGACGCCACCGCCCCCGGAGCCCCGCCGGCGGACGGGGCCGAGGCCGCCGGCGCGGCGGCCGACCTGCTCGCGTCCTCCCCGGTCGGCCCCGCCCTCGACGCCGAGGCGCCGGCGGGCCCGCCGCCGGAGGACGGCGCGCCCGACCCCGGCCCCCTGGCCGACGCCGGCGCGCTCGAGGTGCTCCGGCGGGGCCTGGCCGCCACGCCGGAGCTGCGCCGCGGCGTCGTGCTGAGCGTGGCCATGGCCGTCGTGACCGCCGCCGGGAAGCTGGCGGTGCCGGTGCTCATCCAGCAGATCCTCGACCGGGGCGTGCTCGGCCCGGAGGGGTTCCGGCCCCGGTTCGTCCACGGCGCGGCGGCCGCCACCGCGGTCGTCGTGCTCGTCCTCTACGTCCTCACCCGGGCCACCTACCTGCGGCTGGTGCGCACCTCGGAGGCGAGCCTGCTGGCGCTGCGGGTGCGGGCCTTCGACCACGTCCACCGGCTGTCGGTCGCCGAGCACACCGAGCAGCGCCGGGGCGCGCTCGTCTCCCGGGTCACCAGCGACATCGAGACGCTGGCCCAGTTCCTTGAGTGGGGCGCCATCTCCTGGATCGTGAACTCGGTGATGATCGTCGCCACGTTCGGGGTGATGGCCGCCTACGAGTGGCGCCTGGCGCTCGTCGCCCTGGTGGCGTTCCTGCCGCTCACCGTGCTCGTCCCCGCGCTGCAGCGGCGCCAGCTCGCCGCCCAGGACCGCGTCCGCACCGCCGTGGGCCAGTCCCTGTCGGAGGTGTCCGAGACGGTCGCGGGCGCGGCGGTCATCCAGGCCTACGGCCTCGAGGAGCGGGCCCGGTCCCGGCTGCGGGCAGCCATCGACCGCCAGTACCGGGCCTACCTGACCGCCGCCCGCTACGTCGCCGCCATGTTCCCCCTGGGCGACCTGTTCGGGGCCTGCGCCCTGGCCGGCGTCGTCGCGGTCGGGGCCACCTGGGGGCCCGGTTGGGGCCTGGGCGTCGGCGAGGTGGTCGCCTTCGTCTTCCTCATCAACCTGCTGCTCAACCCCATCGCCGAGCTGTCCGAGGTCTTCGACCAGACCCAGATCGCCCTGGCCGGCTGGCGCAAGGTGCTGGGCGTGCTGGCCACGCCCGTGGACGTCCCCGAGCCGGCCGACGGCGAGGACCTGCCCCGAGGCGCGCTGGAGGTCGAGGTCGACGGCGTGTCCTTCGCCTACCGGGACGGCGTGCCGGTGCTGCACGACATCACCGTGCGCCTCCCCGCCGGGCGGTCGATCGCGGTCGTCGGCGAGACCGGCTCGGGCAAGACGACCTTCGCCAAGCTCCTGTGCCGGCTGGCCGACCCGACCTCGGGCGCCATCCGGGTCGGCGGGGTCGACCTGCGCGCCGCCGCCCCCGCGGCGCGGCGGCGGGCGATCCGGCTGGTCCCACAGGACGGCTTCCTCTTCGACGCCACGCTCGGCGACAACGTCCGCATCGGCCTGGGCACCGACACCGACGGCGAGGCCGACGACGCGCAGGTGCGGGCGGCGTTCGAGGCGCTGGGCCTCGGCTGGTGGCTCGACGAGCTGCCGCTCGGGCTCGACACCCCGGTCGGCGAGCGGGGCGGGCGGCTGTCGGTCGGCGAGCGCCAGCTCGTGGCGCTCGCCCGCGCCCAGGTGGGCGACCCCGGCCTGCTGGTGCTGGACGAGGCGACGAGCGCCGTCGACGCCGAGACCGAGCGGGCCCTGGCCCGGGCGCTGGAGCGGCTCTCCGAGGGCCGCACGATGGTGACGATCGCCCACCGCCTGGCCACGGCCGAGTCGGCCGACCTCGTGCTCGTCTTCGACGGGGGCCGCATCGTCGAGCAGGGCACCCACGACGAGCTGGTGGCCGCCGGGGGCACCTACGCCGCCCTCTACCGCAGCTGGCTCGGCAACACCGGAGGCGCGGCGGACCGGGACGGCGACCGGCCCGGTCAGGCGGAGGCCGGCGGGCCGACGGCGCCGATCTCGGCCAGGTAGCCGTGCAGGGCGTCGATGACGTGGTAGACGTCCTCGTCGGT
>DATGPY010000243.1:0-4975 GCA_035304465.1 Acidimicrobiales bacterium
GCGCACCGGGTCGTCGCTCACGGCGGCGCTGGAGGAGGTCGGCACCGCGGTCGAGCCGCCGCTCGGCCCGGAGCTGGCGGCCCTCGGCGCGGCCGGGGCCCGGGGCCGGCCGCTGCGCGACGTGCTCACCGAGTGGGCCGACACCCACGACGACCCCGACACCCGGCTGGCGGCCTCGGCGCTGGTGCTGGCGTCGGTCGTCGGCTCGGCGCCGGCCTGGGCGGTGGACGGGGTCGCCGCGACCGTGCGCGAGCGCATCGACCTCGCCAACGAGCGGCGGGCCATGGCGGCCCAGGCCCGAGCCAGCGCGCTGGTCCTGTCGGCCGCCCCGGCGCTGTTCGCGGCCGTGCTCGTGGCGGCGGACACCGCGGCGGCCAGGTTCCTGCTGTCCTCGCCGGCCGGGTGGGCCTGCCTCGGCCTCGGGGTCGCGCTCGACGCCGTCGGCGCGTGGTGGATGGCCCGGATCACCGGGGGCGTGCAGCGGTGACCGCGGTCGTGGCCACGCTCGCAGGCGCCTGGGCGATGGTCGTGTGCGTGGTGGCCTCGGACGCCGCCGCCCGGGCGACGCGGCGGCGGCCCACCAGGCGTGGCCCGGCGCCGGCGGCGGTGCCCCGGTCCGGCACGCGGCGCGGGACCGCCGGCCGGTCACCCGCCGCCGCCCTCGGCGGTGCCGTGCTGCGGCTCGCCGGCCGGCGCGATCAGGCCGCCGACGACCCGGCCCGCCGCCGCACCGGGCGCGCCGCCCTCGCCGCCGGCGCCCTGCTGCCCCTCGCGCCCGCCCTGGCCGCCGTGCCGCTGGTCTTGGTCCTGGCCGGTCCGCCGCTGGCCGCCCGGCGCGACGCGGTCCGCCGCGAGGCGGCGGTGGTCGACCAGCTGCCCGACATCGTCGACCTCCTCGCCCTCACCGCGACCGCGGGCCTGCCGGTCCCCGCCGCCCTCGCGACCATCGGCGACCGCCCGGGCGGGCCGCTCGGCGCGGCGTGCGCCCGGGCCGGGGCCGTCGTCCGCCGCGGGGGCACGACGGCGGACGCCCTCGCCGAGCTGGCGGCCGCCGGACCCGCCGTCCGCCCGCTGGTCGACGCGCTCGCCCAGCACGTGCGCTACGGCACGCCCCTCGTGCCGGCGCTCGACCGGGTGGGCATCGAGGCCCGTGCCCGCCGGCGCCGCCGGGCCGAGGAGGCGGCCAGGCGACTGCCGGTGGCCCTGCTCTTCCCCCTCGTGCTCACGACGTTCCCCGCGTTCGTGCTGCTCACGGTCGTCCCGCTGCTGGCGGGATCGTTCGGCTCCCTGAGCCTCACACCCGTCTGAGCGCGGCCCCGCCGCGCACCAGGAGGCATCCCATGTCCCGACCCACCGACCGACCCTCCGTCCGGGCCCGCACCCGCGCCGCCGTCCGGGCCGTCGCCGGCCGGCTCGCCGAGCGGGCCGACCGGGGCCAGGCCACCGCCGAGTACGGCCTGGTCATCCTCGCCGCCGGCGGCATCGCCCTCGGCGTCATCGCCTGGGCCGGCGGCACCGGCGCCTTCACCGACCTGTTCGAATCGGTGCTGGACCGCCTCGCCTCGTCGTTGTGAGCACGGCGCTCCCCGCGACGAGGAGCGCCCCACC
This sequence comes from Acidimicrobiales bacterium, assembly GCA_035304465.1. Taxonomy (GTDB): domain Bacteria; phylum Actinomycetota; class Acidimicrobiia; order Acidimicrobiales; family VFJN01; genus ZC4RG19. The sequence continues at coordinate 1,609 of DATGPY010000243.1, forward strand.
GCCACGCCGGACCCGGCGCCCGCGGCTCCGGCCCGGGCGCCGGCCCGGCCGGCACCGGTCGCGGCGCCCCGGTCCCCGGCACCGGCCCGGTCTCGGGCCCCGGCCCGGCCCCCGGGGGCGGCCGGGCGGGCGGGACGGGGGCCAGGCCACCGTCGAGCTGGCGCTCCTGCTGCCGTTCGTGGCGCTCCTCCTGCTCGTGCTCGTGCAGGCCGTCGTGGTGGCCCGCGACCAGGTCCTCGTGGCGCACGCCGCCCGCGAGGCGGTCCGGGCCGCAGCGGTCGACCCCGACCCGGCCGCGGCCCGGCGGGCCGCCGAGCAGGCCGGGCCGCTCGACCCCGACCGGATGGAGGTCGAGGTCACCGGTCGCGGCGCGGTCGGGAGCCGGGTGCGGGCCCGGGTGCGCTACACGGTCGGCACCCGGCTCCCCCTGGTCGGCCGGGCGCTGGACCACGTCGTGCTCACCGGCACGGCGACCATGCGGGTCGAGCGGTGAGCGGTGCCGCCTGGCCGGCGGCCCCGGCCGTGGCCGGGTCGAGCGCGGCCCGCAGGAGGGCGAGCGCCCCCGCCTTGTCAAGCGGCTCGTTGCCGTTTCCGCACTTCGGCGACTGCACGCACGACGGGCAGCCCGCGGCACAGCCGCACGCGGCCACCAGCTCGGCCGTGGCCCGCACGTGGCGCTCCGCCGCCTCGTAGCCCAGCTCGGCCACGCCCGCACCGCCCTGGTAGCCGTCGTAGACGACGATCGCCGGCCCGCCGATGTCGGCCTGGTGCAGGGTCGACACGCCGCCGACGTCCCAGCGGTCGCAGATGGTGAACAGGGGCAGCACGCCGATGCCCGCGTGCTCGGCGGCGTGCAGCGCGCCCGGGGCCTCCCGCAGCCCGATGCCGGCGGCCTCCAGCAGCTCCTCGGGCACCCGGTACCAGAAGGCGCGGGTCGTCAGCGTCGAGCGGGGCAGGTCGAGCGGGGTGACGCCCAGCGACTCGCCGGTGAGCGCGTCCTTGCGCTGGTAGCCGGTCACCTGCTGGTGCACCTCGACGCCGCCCAGGCCGACCTCGAGCGCGCCCACCCGCCGGGTGGCGTCGCAGCTCGTCACCCGGATGTCGATCGCGGTGCGGGCCACCGTGTAGGTGGTGCCGTCGTCGGGCACGACGGTGGCGCAGCGGCCCTCCAGGTCGAGCTCGGTCACCCGCCACGACTGCCCGGCGTGCAGGTACGAGGCGCCCGGATGCGCCTGCTCGCAGGCCCGGCCCAGCTCGACCGTGCCCACCGGTCGGCCGTCCTCGGTCCGCAGGGTCACCTGGCCGCCGGCGCCGACCCGCAGACCCACCCCGTGCGAGGGCCAGCCTCCGCCGGCGTACAGCGCCTGCGGCCCCCGGCCCCGCCCCCGCTCGCGCACGACCAGCTGGTCGTCGAGCACCAGCCGGCGCACCACTTCGTCGAGCAGGCCGGGCCAGTAGCGCTCGTCCTCGTGGGTCAGGGGCTTCTCGTGGGCGGCGCAGCGCAGGTGGGCGTCGGCCACGTACGGGTTGGCGGGGTTGATGACGACCGGCTCCGGTGGCCGCTCGACCAGCTCGTCGGGGTGGGCGGCGATCCACTGGTCGAGCTGGTCGGACCCGGCGACGAGCACCGCCGCCGACGGCCGACCCGAGCGCCCGGCGCGCCCGGCCTGCTGCCGGAACGAGGCGACCGTGCCGGGGAAGCCGTTCAGCACCACCGCGTCCAGCCCGCCGACGTCGATGCCGAGCTCGAGCGCGTTGGTGGCCACCACGCCGTCCAGCCGGCCGGAGAAGAGCCGCTCCTCGATCTCCCGGCGCTCCTCGGCCAGGTAGCCGGCCCGGTAGGCGGCGACCCGGTGCCGCAGGCGGGAGGGCAGGCGCCGGCGGACGTCGGCGGCGACGACCTCGGTCGCCCGGCGGCTGCGGCAGAACGCCAGCGTCGTGTGCCCCGACCGCACCAGCTCGGCGACCAGGCCGGCGGTCTCGGCGTTGGGCGACACCCGGGCGCCGGTCTTCTCGTCGAGCGGTGGCGGGTTCCACACGGCGACCAGCCGCTCGGCGCGCGGCGACGCGTCCTCGGTCACGGCCTCGACGGGCACCCCGCACAGCGCCGAGGCCAGCCGGTCCGGCTCGCCGATGGTGGCCGAGCAGCAGACGAAGGTCGGCTCGGCGCCGTAGTGGTGGGCCAGCCGCCGCAGGCGCCGCAGCAGGTGGGCGACGTGCGAGCCGAAGATCCCCCGGAACACGTGCAGCTCGTCGACGACCACGTAGCGCAGCCGGGACAGGAACGTCGACCACCGATCGTGGTGGGGGAGGATGCCGCTGTGCAGCATCTCGGGGTTGGTCAGCACCGCGGTGGCGTGCCGGCGGATCCAGGCCCGCTCCTCGTTGCCGGTGTCGCCGTCGTAGGCCCCGGCCACGACACCGGGGAACCCGTAGCCCGTGAGCGCCCGCAGCTGGTCGTGCGCCAGCGCCTTGGTCGGGAAGAGCAGCAGGGCGGTGCCCCGCCGCACCGGGGCCGCGGCGGCTTCGGCGATGGGCACCTGGTAGCAGAGCGACTTGCCCGAGGCGGTGCCGGTGGCGACGACCACCGACCGCCCGGCCCGGGCCAGGTCGATGGCCCGGGCCTGGTGGGCCCAGAGGGCGTCGACGTCGAGCCGCTCGGCGACCTCGGAGGGGAGGGGGCGCTCGAGCGTGCCGGTGCGCCCGGGCCGGGCCGGCAGGCGGTGCACGTGGACCAGCGGCGAGGCGGCCGCCCCGACCACCGCGTCCGGGTCCGGGCCCTGGTCGCCGCACAGCGCCCGGGCACGCGCCGTCAGCGCGGACTGCAGCGACGCGAGCTGGTCGGCGGGGTCGTGGGCGACGACGGCCATGCCCTGGTCAGGTTACGCCTGTGGAATTCCAGGCGTGTAGCCCCGACCGCGTCGCCGACCACGTGGCGTGGGCACGATAGTGTCAGCGCGCCATGCAACTGCGTACCGAGGTGTCCGAGATCGGCGGCTGGACCGTCGTCACCGTCTACGGCGAGGTCGACGTCGCCACGGCGCCCGAGCTGCGCGAGGTCCTCGTCCGGCTGGTGGGCGAGGGGTCGACGAACCTCGTGCTCGACCTCGACCAGGTCGACTTCCTCGACTCGACGGGCCTCGGCACGGTCATCAGCGCGCTCAAGCGGGCGCGGACCCACGGCGGCGACCTGCGCATCGTGTGCACGCAGCCCCGCATCGCCCGTCTGTTCCAGATCACGGGCCTCGACAAGGCCCTGCCCCTCCTGCCCGACGTCGACGCGGCCGTGGCCGGAGCGTGAGGCATGGCGGTCGTCGAGCTGGAGATCCCGGCCCGGCCCGCCTACCTGTCGCTCGTCCGCCTCGTC
>DATGPY010000244.1:0-4356 GCA_035304465.1 Acidimicrobiales bacterium
GGAGGCGATCCTCAGCATCAAGCTCGAGCAGCAGATGTCGAAGGAGGAGATCCTCGAGGGCTACCTCAACACGATCTTCTTCGGCCGGGGCGCCTACGGCATCGCCGCCGCCAGCCAGGCCTACTTCGGCATCGACGTGCGTGAGATCACCGACCCCGGCCAGGCGGCGTTCCTGGCCGGCGTCATCCGGGCCCCGGCGCTGGCCGAGCCGACCAAGTACCCCGAGGAGGCGGACCGGCGCCGCCACACCGGCCTCGTCGCCATGCAGGAGGAGGGCTACATCACCGCCGAGCAGGTGGCCCTCGCCGAGGCCGTCCCGGTCGTCGAGCAGGTCCGGCCCTACTCGCCGGTGCGGCTGGTCGAGACGCTGCGGGGCGCGTCGCCCGAGGACTACATCGGCACCGACTACCTGCCGGCGTTCATCCGCGAGGAGCTGCAGCGCATCGACCCCGAGCGCTTCACCGACGAGATCATCGACCTCGGCGGCCTCCGCATCTACACCTCGATCGACTACGACATGCAGCGGGCCGCCTGGCAGGCGGTCACCTCGACGCTCGACCGCGAGGAGGACCCGGAGGCGGCGCTCGTCGCCGTCGACGACCAGGGGCTCATCCGGGCCATGGTCGGGAGCCGCCGCCCGTACCAGCCGGGGCAGCACGAGGCGAACTACGCGGTCCGGGGCAACGGCTCGAACGGCCGGGAGCCCGGCTCGACCTTCAAGCCGCTGGTGCTGGCCGAGGCGCTGCGCGAGGGCTACTCGCTGAAGTCCCGCTACAACGCCCAGGGCACGATGGAGTTCGACGACCCGGCCGTGCTGTCGGTCGAGGGCGAGCCCTGGAAGGTCAGCAACTACTCCGAGAGCGACGCCGGGGTCATGGACCTGGTCGAGGCGACGGCGCAGTCGTCGAACACCGCCTACGCCCAGCTGATGATCGACCTCGGCCTCGACATGGTCGACCCCGACGGCGACGGCACCTACCTCCCCGCGGGTCCGCAGAAGGTCGCCGAGCTCGCCGCCCAGATGGGCCTGCACATCGACCCGGCGCAGATCACGCCGGCGATGGTGCTCGGCACCGTCAACGCCACGCCGCTCGAGATGGCGGGCATCTACTCGACCTTCGCCAACCGCGGCGTCTACCGGCAGCCGCAGATCATCACCCGGGTCGAGCGGGTCGACCAGGAGGGCCGGCGCACCGTGCTCTACGAGCGGCAGGTCAGCGAGCGCCGGGTGCTGAGCGAGACCCAGGCCGACCTGATGAACCACGCGCTGCAAGCGCCGCTCCAGGAGGGCGGCACGGGCCGGGCCGCCTGGTTCGGCAAGCCCGCGGCCGGCAAGACCGGCACCTCGCAGCGGAACCGGAACGCCTGGTTCGCCGGCTACGTGCCGCGGCTCACCGCGGTCGTGTGGATGGGCTACCCCAACGCCGACTACGACGACCCGTCCACGCCGGAGGTGGACAACGAGCTGTGGCCGATGAACGAGGACGGCCGGCTCGTCCACGGCCGGGTGGCCACCGGCGGGTCGTTCCCGGCCGAGATCTGGCGCAAGTTCATGGAGCAGGCCACGGCCGGGATGGAGGACGAGTTCGTCGAGGTGTCGCCCGAGCAGATCGCGGCCGGCGAGGTGATCAACGAGGGCGAGCTGCTCACCCCCGAGGAGGCGGCCACCACCACGACGACGACCGTCGAGGACGACCGCCCGGGCGGCCCCGACTGGAGCTTGCCCGACATCACCGTGCCCAACCCCCCGCGGCCGCCGCGACCCGGCCCGCCGACGACGCCGACCACGATCGAGCCGCCCGACGACGACACGACGACCACCTCGACGGTCGACGACGGGCCGCCGGGGACCTTCGACCCGACGATCCCGATACCCGGGCCCGGCGGGGGCGACTGACGCGGCCGTCGGGCCCCGCCGGCGTGCGCGCCCGGCGCCCCGGGGCGCCCGGGGTCAGGCCAGCGGCTGGTGGGGGTAGAGGCTGCGGCAGGGGAAGCACCAGCGCTCGACGTCGTCGAGCACCTGCACGTGGTCGTCCCCGCCCTCGTCCGGCGAGTCCAGGTCCCAGGCCGCCGGCGTCACGTAGACGCGGTGCACCGGAGCCAGGTCGTCGTCGGGCGCGCCGCACGAGTCGCAGGTCGTCCGCGTGGTGTCGCTGGGCCCGGGTGTCGGCATGGCGACGAGGCTAGCGACGCCGCTACCGTCGACGTCACCGCCGGCAGCCACCGTGGCGCTGGACGGGAGAAGGAGGAACTGCCCATGCGGACGCACACCGTCCCCGGCATCCGCTCGTCGAAGGTCCGGGCAGGGTCGGACCCGCTCGTCATGGTCACCGCCTACGACGCCCCGGGGGGCCGCCAGGCCCACGCCGCCGGCGTCGACATGATCCTCGTCGGTGACTCGCTGGCGATGACGGTGCTCGGCTACGACGACACGCTGCAGGTGACGACCGAGGACATCGCCCACCACACGGCGGCCGTGCACCGCGGCCTGCGGTCGTCGACGGCCGAGGGGCCGTTGCCGCTGCTGGTGGCCGACATGCCGTGGATGAGCTTCCACACCGGCACCACCGACGCCGTGCGCAACGCCGCCACGCTCGTGCGGGCGGGGGCGCAGGCGGTGAAGCTCGAGGGCGGCGGCAAGCGCCTGCCGGTCGTCGAGGCCATCGTCGAGGCCGAGATCCCGGTGATGGGCCACCTCGGCCTCACGCCCCAGTCGGTGCACGCCATGGGCGGGTTCCGGGTGCAGGGGCGGCAGCACGACGCCGCCCTGGCGCTGCGGGACGACGCCAAGGCGCTGGCGGCGGCCGGGTGCTTCGCCATCGTGCTCGAGGGCGTGCCCGACAAGGTGGCCGAGATGGTCACCGAGGCCGTCGAGGTCCCGACCATCGGCATCGGCGCCGGCCCCGGCACGGACGGCCAGGTGCTCGTCTACCACGACGTGCTCGGCATCGAGGACCGGGTCCGGCCGAAGTTCGTCCGCCGCTACGCCGAGGTCGGCGAGGTGTCGGTCGCCGCCCTGCGGGCCTTCGCCGAGGACGTGCGGGCCCGCCGGTTCCCGTCGGACGACGAGAGCTACCACCTGTCGGCCGAGGTCGCCGAGAGCCTCAGCCTCTACGGCGCGTCCGGCTCGGACTGACCGCGCACCCGGGGCCGTCGGGCCTGCGCCGGTCGCACACCGGTGCCGGCACCGGCGGCCTCCGGCCTGCCACGATGGACGCGTGACCGACCGCCCGCGCCTGCGCCGCCCGACGCTGCTCGCCGGCGCGCTCCTGCTGCTCGTGGCGGCGTGCGGTGACGGTGGTGACGGCAGCGCGGCGGGCGACGAGCCGCCGGCGGGCACGGCGACCGAGGCCACCGGCGAGGCGCCGGGAGGCACCGGTCGCGGCGGGCCGGCGCCCGTGCTGACCGAGGACGCGCTCGCGGCGGCGTCGGGCGGTGCGCCGGCCGCCCGGGGCGCGGGCCTGGACGAGCCCCCGGGCCCGGCTGACCGCCGGGCGGTGGCCGGCGAGGCCGAGGTGGCCGCCGCGATCACGGCCGCCGACGGGCGCGTGACCGCGTGCTGCCTGCTGGTGGCGGCGGCCCCGGAGCAGCGGCAGCGGGGCCTGATGGAGGTCGAGGGGCTGGGCGGCTACGCGGGCATGGTGTTCGTCTGGGACCAGGACACGACCGGCGGGTTCTGGATGCGCGACACGATCGTGCCGCTGTCGATCGCCTGGTTCGACGCCGAGGGGGCGTTCGTCTCGTCCACGGACATGGCGCCGTGCCCGGACGACGAGCCCGACTGCCCGATCTACGAGCCCGCCGGGCCGTACCGGTTCGCGCTGGAGGTGCCGCAGGGCGACCTCGACGAGCTCGGCGTGGGGCCGGGCAGCCGGCTCGCGCTCGGCGGCCCCTGCGCCTGACCGCCGCGCGCGGTCGCGAGGGTCCTCGCTGTCACAGGCGGGATCGATCATGCTGGGTGTGAGCGTTCGCTGCCCGCGCCGCTACAGTTGCACGGTCCAGATTCGCCCTGCCCCGTCACGGGGCCCCGGCTCGGCCGGGACCGAAGGGAGGTGAGTGCTCGCCATGCGGGCCTACGAACTCATGGTCATCCTCGACACCGACCTCGACGACGAGGTCATCGATGCCACCATCAAGCGCATCGTCGGCCTCGTCGAGCAGCGTGGTGCGACGGTGAAGAAGGAGGACCGCTGGGGTCGCCGGCGGTACGCCTACCCGATCAACCACAAGCACGAGGGCTACTACGTGGTCTTCGAGTTCGTGGGGGGCAGCGAGCTCGACCAGCTCGAGCGGGCGCTGCGGCTCGCGGACGAGACCGTCCGCCACAAGCTCGTGCGCCTGCCCGACGACGAGGCC
>DATGPY010000245.1:0-4592 GCA_035304465.1 Acidimicrobiales bacterium
GATGTCCCGGCACGCCTTCCACAGCCGGGCCCGGTCGGCCTCCCGCTCCGGCCAGAAGTTGAGCGGGTAGATGTCCTCGTACTTCTTCGGCGGGTTCTCGGCGTGGCGGATGCTGCCGTCGGGCCGGCGCCAGAACCACTCGGGGTGCTCCTTCACCCAGGGGTGGTCGGGGGAGCACTGCAGCGCGTAGTCGAGCGCGATCTCGAGGCCCAGCGCCTCGGCCTCCTCCCGGAAGCGCCGGAAGTCCTCGAGCGTGCCCAGCTCGGGGTGCACGGCCGTGTGCCCGCCCTCGGCCGAGCCGATGGCCCAGGGGCTGCCGGGGTCGTCGGGGCCGGCGTGCAGCGTGTTGTTCGGCCCCTTGCGGTTGGTGACGCCGATCGGGTGGATGGGCGGCAGGTAGACGATGTCGAAGCCCATCTCGGCGATGGCCGGCAGGCGCTTGGCCGCCCCGGCGAAGCCGCCCTCGCTGCGGGGGAACATCTCGTACCAGGCGCCGAAGCCGGCGAGCGGCCGGTCGACCCACAGGCGGAAGCTCGTCGTCGTCACGTCGGCGTCGGGCACGCCGGCGACCAGCGCGGCCACCTGGTCGTCCAGCCCGGCGTTCAGGCGCACGTGCAGGCTGCAGGAGGTCCGCCGCAGCCCGGCCACGGCGTCGAGCACCCGCTTGCGGGGGCGGCTGCGGAGCTTGGCGGCCAGGTCCTCGAGGATCCGGGCCCCCTCCTCCAGCTCGACCTCGATGTCGTCGCCGGCGGCGGCCTTGATCTCGACGTCGTGGCGCCAGGTGGCGAACCGGTCCCGCCAGGCCTCGACGACGACCTCGTGCCGGCCGACCTCGCCGGGCACGATCGTGCCCGACCACCGGTCGTTCACCTCGGCCCGCATCGGCGCCGTGTGCCACTTGGCGCGCCCCACGCGGCGCCAGCGCACCCGGGCGGCGAGCAGGTCGTGGCCGTCCTTGAAGATGTCGGCCGAGACCCGGACCTCCTCGCCGACCACCGCCTTGGGCGGGAACTCCCGCGAGGGGGTGGCGGGGCGGACGTCGTCGATCGTGATGCGTCCGAGCACGCCTAGAGGGTACGCAGGCCCCGGCCGCGTGCCGCGCCGGGGTCCCGGGGTGGCTACGGTGCGCGGGCGATGAAGGCCCTCCGCAGCTTCACCGTGCGACCGACCCTGCCCGCCGAGCTCGCGGCGCTCGAGGAGGTGGCGTTCAACCTGCGCTGGTCGTGGGACGACCAGACCCGTGACCTGTTCCGCTGGGTCGACCCCGACCTGTGGGACGCCAGCGTCCACGACCCGGTGCGGCTGCTGGGGCTCGTGTCCCGCGAGCGCCTCGACGCCCTGGCGAGGGACGCCGGCTTCAAGCGATTCCTGGGCGAGGTCCACAGCGAGCTGGTCCGCTACCTCGACGGCGACCGGTGGTTCCAGACCCGGGGCGACAGCCCGCTGCGGATGGTCGCCTACTTCTCGCCCGAGTTCGGCATCGCCGAGGCCGTGCCCCAGTACTCGGGCGGGCTGGGCGTGCTCGCCGGCGACCACCTGAAGTCCTCCAGCGACCTCGGCGTGCCCCTCGTCGGCGTCGGGCTGCTGTACCGCAACGGCTACTTCCGCCAGAGCCTCGACGGCGACGGCTGGCAGCAGGAGCGCTACCCGTTGCTCGACCCCCACGTCATGGCGCTCACCCTGTGCGAGGACGCCCGGGTCGAGGTCGACCTGGCCGGCGTGCCGCTGCAGGCCCAGGTGTGGAAGGCCTGCGTCGGGCGCGTGGCGCTGTACCTGCTCGACGCCGACATCGAGGACAACCCCGACGAGGTCCGGCAGGTCACCGACCGCCTCTACGGCGGCGACGTCGAGCACCGGCTGCGCCAGGAGATCCTCCTCGGCATCGGCGGCGTGCGGGCGCTGCAGGCGGTCGGCGTCGACGCCCAGGTGTTCCACACCAACGAGGGCCACGCCGGGTTCCTCGGGCTGGAGCGGATCCGCCAGCTCGTCGTCGACCACGGCCTCAGCTACCCCGAGGCCATCGAGGCCGTCCGGGCCGGCTGCATCTTCACGACGCACACCCCGGTGCCGGCCGGGATCGACCGGTTCCCGCTCGAGCTGATGCACAAGTACTTCAGCTCGTGGGCCGAGGAGGTCGGGGTGTCCATGGACGACCTGGTCGCGCTCGGCCACCGCCCGACCGACCCGCCGGACGAGCCGTTCAACATGGCGGTCATGGGCCTGCGCCTCGCCGGGCGCAGCAACGGCGTCGCCCAGCTGCACGGCGCGGTCAGCCGCGAGATGTTCGGCGACCTGTGGCCCGACCTCGAGCGCGACGAGGCGCCGATCGGCTCGATCACCAACGGCGTCCACGCCCACACCTGGGTGTCGCCGGAGATGGCCGACCTCCTGTCCCGCTACGTGCTGCCCGACTGGGACGAGGCCGGCCCCGACATGTGGCAGCGGATCCACGAGGCACCCGACGACGAGCTGTGGCGTGCCCGGGAGCAGGCCCGGGAGCGCATGGTCTCGTTCGTGCGCCGCCGGCTGAAGGAGGCGGCGGTCGCCCGGGGCCTGACCGGCTCGGACGTCGACTGGATCGACGAGGTCCTCGACCCGCGGGTGCTGACGATCGGCTTCGCCCGCCGGTTCGCCACCTACAAGCGCGCCACCCTGCTTCTCTCCCAGCCCGATCGGCTGCGGGAGCTGCTCCTGTCGCCGGACCGCCCCGTCCAGCTGGTCTTCGCCGGCAAGGCGCACCCGGCCGACGAGCAGGGCAAGGAGATGATCCGCCAGATCGTCGCCTTCGCCTCGGACCCGGCGATCCGCCACCGGTTCGTGTTCGTCGACGACTACGACATCGCGGTGGCCCGGGCCCTGTACCAGGGCTCGGACGTGTGGCTGAACAACCCCCGCCGGCCCCAGGAGGCCTGCGGGACCTCGGGCATGAAGGCCGCGCTGAACGGCGGGCTCAACCTGTCGATCCTCGACGGCTGGTGGCACGAGATGTTCGACGGCGAGAACGGCTGGGCCATCAGCTCGGCCGAGGGCATCGAGGACCTGGCCCGCCGCGACGCGCACGAGGCCGGTGCCCTCTTCGAGCTGCTGGAGCGGCAGGTGATCCCGCTGTTCTACGAGCGCTACGGCGGCCCGGTGCCCCGGCGGTGGCTGAAGAAGGTGCGCCGCTCCCTCGCGTCCCTCGGGCCCAAGGTGACCGCGTCCCGCATGGTGCGGGACTACGTCACCGAGCTGTACGAGCCGACCGCCGCCCGGGCCGACGCCCTGTGGGCGGACGGCATGGCCCGGGCCCGGGAGCTCGCCGCCTGGAAGCAGCGCATCCGCGACGAGTGGCACGGCGTCCACATCGACCGCGTCGACGGCGACCGGTCGGTCGCCGACCTGGGCGGCACCCGGCGGGTCGAGGCCGTCGTGTCGCTCGGCGCGCTGTCGGCCGACGACGTCGACGTCCAGCTCATCCACGGCCCGGTCGGCCAGAGCGACGAGCTGACCTCCCGCGAGGTGGTGTCGATGTCGGTGGCCGGCCCGGCCGAGGACGGCCACGTCCGCTACGCCGGCGAGTTCGAGACCCGGCACGCGGGCCGCTACGGGTTCACGGTCCGGGTCGTCCCCCGGCACCCCGACCTGGTCAGCTCGGCCGAGATGGGCCTGGCGGCCTGGGCCTGACCTCCGGCTGGCCGCTCGGTGGCGATCCCCCGCCGCCGCGAACAGCAGCGCGGACAGCGCCGCCCACCGGTCGGCGCCCGCGGCCTCCGACAGGACCCGTTCGACCTCGCGGCGACGCCCCCCACCACCGCCCCGTCCGCGTCCTCCAACCGGCGCACGGCCGACACGCCGACGGCAGCGGGTGGACCGGCTGGACCCACCGGCCGTGCGAGAACGGACCGGCCGGCGGCTGCCCCGGCACGCGCGCCGGGTCGTCGATGCTCGTCACGTCGCCCGCCTCCGCGAGATCTCGTGCCGCGCTAGCGCCCCACGAAGCGCGCCTTGCCGGGGCCGTGCTCGCGGAAGCTGGCGATGCCGATGCGGGCGTCCTCGGTCTCGAACACCTGGGCGAACAGCTGCTGCTCGAGGGCGAGCCCGTCGGCCAGGCTCCCCTGCAGGCCCTCGTCGATCGCCCGCTTGGCCAGCCCCTGCGCCACCACCGCGCCCGAGGCCAGCTCGGCCGCCAGGGCCAGGGCCCGGTCGTGCAGCTGCTCGGGTGGGACGACCTCGTCGACCAGCCCCATGGCCAGGGCCTCCGCGGCGTCGACCTGCCGGCCGGTGAAGATCAGCTGCTTGGCCCGGGCCGGACCGACGAGCCGGGCCAGGCGCTGGGTCCCGCCGCCGCCGGGGATGATGCCGAGGAGGATCTCGGGGAGGCCGAAGCGGGCCCGCTCGGAGGCGATGCGCAGGTCGCAGGCCAGGGCGAGCTCGCAGCCGCCGCCCAGCGCGTAGCCCGAGACGGCGGCGACGACGCAGCGGGGGATGGCGGCCACGGCGTCGAGCGCCCGCAGGAAGGCGGCGCCCACCGCCCGGCCCTCCTCCGGCCCGTCGAACTCGCCGATGTCGGCGCCGGCGGCGAAGATCCGGTCGCCGCCGGTCACGACGACCGC
>DATGPY010000246.1:0-10780 GCA_035304465.1 Acidimicrobiales bacterium
ACGGCCTGGCGCTGAGCCTCGTCGAGCCCGCGGTCGAGTAGCGGCGCGCCTCGGTCGGCGCGGACGCCCCACCCGTCGCTACCGTCTGGGTCGCATGCCGCTCACCGACCGCGTCCTCATGGGCCCCGGGCCCTGCAACCCGTACCCCGAGGCGGTCGAGGCCCTCGGCCGCCCGATGCTCGGCCACCTCGACCCCGAGTTCGTGGCCCTGCTCGACGAGACCTGCGACCGCCTGCGCACGGTCTTCCGCACCCAGAACCCGATGACGCTGCCCATCTCCGGCACCGGCTCGGCCGGGATGGAGGCCGCGTTCGTCAACGTCGTCCGCCCGGGCGACCCCGTCGTGATCGGCGTCAACGGCGTGTTCGGCGCCCGCATGTGCGACGTGGCCGCCCGCTGCGGGGCCGAGGTGGTCCCGGTCGAGGTCCCGTGGGGGAAGCCGGTCGACCCCGAGCAGCTGCTGTCCGCCCACCCCTCGCCCAGGGTCATCGCCGTGGTCCACGCCGAGACCTCGACGGGTGTGCGCTCCGACATCGCGCCGCTCGCCGAGGGGAAGGGCGACGCCCTGCTGCTGGTCGACTGCGTGACCAGCCTGGGGGGCATCGAGGTCGACGTCGACGGCTGGGGCGTCGACATCGCCTACTCGGGCACCCAGAAGTGCCTGGGGGTGCCGCCCGGCCTGGCGCCGCTGACGGTCAGCGAGCGGGCCCGGGAGCGCCTCGTCGAGCGCTGCCCGAGCTGGTACCTCGACCTGCGGATGATCGGGCGGTACACGGGACCGGCCTCCGGCACCCGCACCTACCACCACACGGCGCCGGTGTCGATGGTCATGTCGCTGCACGCCGGGCTGGGCGCCATCCTCGACGAGGGCCTCGACGCGGCCATCGCCCGCCACGAGGAGTGCGGCCGGCTGCTGCAGGAGGGCCTGGTCGAGCTCGGGTTCGAGCTGTTCGCCGCCGAGGGGCACCGGCTGCCCGAGCTGACCACGGTGTGGGTCCCCGAGGGCATCGACGACGCCGCAGCCCGCCGCACGCTGCTCGAGCGCCACGGCATCGAGATCGGCGGCGGCCTCGGCGAGTTCGCCGGCAAGGTCTGGCGGATCGGCTGCATGGGGCACACGGCGCGGCGCCGGAACGTGACCCTGCTGCTCGGCGCCCTGGCCGAGCTGCTCGACGAGCGATGACGAGGTTGACCAGCCGGCGCCTGACGCTCCGCCCGCTCGTGCCGAGCGACTTCCCCGCCTGGCAGGAGGTGCGCCGCCACAACGAGTCCTGGCTGACGCCGTGGGAGCCGGCCCACAAGCCGAACATGCCCGACGTCGTCGAGTCGGCCGAGGCGTTCGCCATGCGGTGCACGGCCCGCGAGCGGGAGCGGCAGCTCGGCACCGGCTACGGCTTCGGCATCTTCATCCGCGAGCCGGGAGCCCTGCGGCGCACCCGGGAGCGGTTCTGCGGCGAGATCAACCTGTCGTCGGTGCACCGGGGACCGTTCCAGTCGGCCTACGTCGGCTACTGGATCGACCGGCGCCACGCCGGCAAGGGCTACATGCCCGAGGCGCTCGTCCTGCTGGCCCGGTTCGCGTTCGAGGAGGTCCACCTCCACCGCATCCAGGTGTCGATCATCCCCCGCAACCACCGGAGCCGGCGGGTGGTCGAGAAGCTGGGGCTCCGCGACGAGGGCGTCGCCCAGCGCTACCTCGAGATCAACGGCGTGTGGGAGGACCACGTCCGTTACGCGATGACCGTCGAGGAGTGGCAGGAGCGGCGCGACGAGCTGATCAGGACCTGGCTCGAGTGAGGGCGCGCGTGCGGCGCTGGATGGCCCGGGTCCGGGCGCTGCCCCGACGGGCCAAGGTCGCGCTCGCCGCGGCGGTCGTGCTGGCGGTCGTGGCCGTGCTGCTGATCGTCGTGCCCGGCGGGGGCGGGGACGGCGGCGAGCGGTCCGACGACGGCGAGGTCGAGCCCGGCGAGCTGACGACGACGTCGACCACGCTGCGCACGGGCGAGGTCGAGGTCGACGCGCCCGACGGGTGGCAGGCCATCCCGCTGCCGGACATCGAGGTCGGCCTGGCGGTCCCGCCCGGTTGGGAGGCGGTGAAGCTGTCGCCGGAGGGTCTGGAGGCGCTCTCGAACGCCTCGCCGGCCGTGCCCGGCTTCACCGAGAACGCCCACGCCGCGGCGGCCGACGGCGGCCTGCTCTACGCCGCCGGCCAGGACGCCGCCGGCCGGGTCAGCGACCTCGTGCTGCGGGCGGCCCCGGGGACGGGCGTCGCCGACGGGGCCGGGCTCGAGAGCTACGCGCGCGAACTGGCGGCCCGGCGGCCGGGTGAGCCCCGGGTCGAGGTCGTCGAGGACGCCTCCCGCCCGACGGTGCGCCTGCGCTTCCAGCTGGCGGGCGAGGACGGTTCCGGGGTCGTGGCCGAGGGGACGGAGGTCCTCGTGCTCGGGCCTCGCGACGTCGTCTGGTCGCTCACCGTGACCAGCGAGGACGCCACGATCCACGACGACCTCGTCGACGCCGTCGCCGGGACCCTGGCGTTCCCCGGCGAGTGACCGCCAGCGCGCGCCCTGTCGCAGTCTGACGACGGAGAGGGCTCAAACCGTCAGATTCGTCACAGAGTGTGACGACCTGCCGCTTGTCCTTTACAGTTTCGTGACGTCCTCGCGCTGGGGCGGGGGGACGCACGAACAGCAGCGTCGAGCAGAGCTGGGGACAGGCACATGCTGGGCATCCATCGTCACGCGCGGCGCGTGGTCGCCGTGCTCGCACTGGGGGCGTTCGGGTCGTCGTCGGCCGGGGAGGTCCCCTCGGGACTCGACACGACCGCGCAGGCGCGGGTCGAGGTCGCCGTCGAGGTCGCCGGTGAGGTCGACCCCGGCACGGCCCCCGCCGACACGGTCGTCGACGCGCTGCGCGACCTCGACGGCGCGCTGGTGGACCAGGCGATCGCCGCCGCCGAGGCCGAGGCCGCCGCCGAGGCCGCCCGGGCGGAGGCCGAGGCGGCCGCGGCCGAGCTGGAGGCCGCCGAGCAGCGGGTCGCCGAACTGCGGGGCGAGCCCCCGGTGGCCGCCCCGGTGACCCCGCCGGGCGGCGACGTCGTGGAGGTCCTGAACGTCGGCGCGCCCACCACCGTGGCGCTCGACGACGACGCCGAGGTCACGACGCTGGCCGAGGCCGAGGCCGAGCGCGACGCCGCGGCCGCCGCCGCCGCCAGCGCCGCCGAGGCGGCCGAGCGGGCGGCCACGGAGGCCGAGCGGGCCGCCGCCGCGCTCGAGGCCATCGAGGAGCGTGAGTCGTCGTTCGTCGAGGACGTCGAGGCCCGCGTGCGGTCGGCGGGCGAGCCCGCCCGCGGCGACCGGTCGTCCGACCGGGACGGGGCGCCGGCGGAGGGGGGCGGTGCGGCCGCGGGCACGCCGAAGGGCGAGGCGGCGGCCGGCGGCGAGCCGGCGGACGGCGACGCCGGGGAGGTCGCCGACATCGCCGCCGCCCTCGACGAGATCATCGGCACACGCCCCGAGCGGCTGGCGGCCGGCACGGGCGACGAGGACGGGGACGCCGAGGAGCCGGAGGGCGAGCGCCGCGCCGGCGAGGACGCCGGCGAGGGCGAGCGCCGGGCAGCCGCCGCCGGGCGCGACCCGGCCCGGCCGGCACCGGCCGAGCCGCCTCCCGCCGAGCCCGCGCCGGCGCCGGTCCCCGCGCCCGCACCGCCGCCGCTCGTGCTCCCCGACCCCCGGGGCTCGGCCTCGGGCGCGGTCGTGCCCGCCTGGTGCCCGAACGGGCAGCCGGTGATCGTCGACGCCTCGATCGGCGGGAACGTCCAGGCACTGCTCAACGACGCCCACGCCCAGGGAGTCGACATCTGCGCCAAGAGCGCCTTCCGGCCCTACGCCGAGCAGGTCGAGCTGCGGCGCCAGAACTGCGGCGACTCCGAGCACGCCATCTTCCACGCGCCGCCGTCGTCGTGCTCGCCGCCGACGGCCCGGCCCGGCACCTCGTACCACGAGACCGGCCTGGCGGTGGACTTCTCGTGCCTGGACGGCCAGCCGATGACCCGGGAGAGCCCCTGCTTCCACTGGCTGGCGGCCAACGCCCACCGGTACCACCTGTACAACCTGCCGAGCGAGCCCTGGCACTGGTCGGTCACCGGGCGCTGAGGCCGCGCGGCCGGCGCACCGGGCCTCAGCCGCGGGAGCTGATGCGCCGCTGCAGGGCGGCCAGGCGCTCGGCGAAGGCCGGCTGGTTGATCGACCACACCTGGGGGTCGAGCTCGCGCTCGACCGCCGCCGCGTGGTCGTCGAGGGCGCGCACGTCGCGCATGGTCTCCTTGACCCGCCGCACCAGCTCCCGGGGCGCCTCGGCCGCGGCCGCCGCCAGGTCCCGGCAGGTCGCCAGCAGCTCGTCGTCGGCGACGCAGTCCCACGCCAGCCCGACCTCCTTCGCCCGGGCGCCGCCGAGCACCCGACCGAACAGCACGGTGGCGGCTGCCACCTGCGGGCCGACCCGGCGCTGCATCATCCAGGTGTGGCCGCCGCCGGGGTGGATGCCGAGCTGCAGGAACCGGGTGTCGAAGCGGGCCGACTCGCCGGCGACGACGACGTCGCAGACGAGCGCCATGTTCACGCCGGCGCCGACGGCGGCGCCGTTGACCGCGGCCACGGTGGGCAGCGGCGACCGGGCGATGCGCAGGAACCCCTCGTAGATGCGCAGCAGCCCCTCCCGCTGGCTCTCGCCGAGGTGCGAGAGGTCGGCCCCGGCGCAGAAGGCCGGGGGCGCGCCGGTCACGACGACGGCCCCCACCTCGCCGTCGGCCTCGAGCGCGTCCAGCGCCGCGACGATCTCGTCGACCATCGGCAGGGTCAGCGAGTTGCGGCGCTCGGGGGCGTTCAGGGTCACGACGGCGACGCCGTCGGTCGTCTCGGTCAGGACCTCGGCCATGCGGCGCAGTCTGGCACCCGGCCGGCGGTCGGGGCTCCTGTGACAGACACCGCGCGTTTCGTTACATTCGGGCCGGCCGCCGCTGGGGGCGGCGCGACCGGGTGCTGCGACGCCCTCCGATCGCCGTCCTGGTCACCTGGGTTCCCACAACGCTGATGTCCGCTCGCCGTCGCCCGCTGCTCACCCTCGTCGTGTCGGCGCTCGTCGCCACCCTCGTCGCTCCCGCCGCGCCCGCCACGGCGCAGGAGGAGCCGTCGGGACGGGACGAGACCGGGGCCGAGCAGGCGCTGGTGTCGGTCGACATCGACGTGCTCCGGGCCGACACCGCCGACGTCAACGCCACGCTCGCCGAGGTGCGGGAGAACGTCGAGAGCCAGAAGGCGATGCTCACCGAGGCCGAGGCCGCCGTCGAGACCGCGCAGGCCGAGCTGGCGGCCGCCGAGGCCGCGCTGGCCGAGACCCAGGCCCGCCTCGACGCCGTCAACGTCGAGGTCGACCTCGTCGTCGTCGACTCGTTCGTCAACCCGCCGGTCGAGTCGGCCTTCGACGCCCTGACCGCCGAGTCGCTGACCGAGGCCACGGTCAAGCAGTCGATCCTCGACCGCAACGCCGAGCGCAACGCCGCCACCCTCGACGAGTACCTGGCCCTGCGCGAGCAGCTCGAGGCCGAGGAGGCCGCCCGCGAGGAAGCCGCCGCCGCGGCCGCCGCCGCCGAGGCCGAGGCCGAGGCGGCGCTCGCCGACGTGGAGGCCGCGGTGAGCCAGGAGGTCGCCTTCGCGCTCGAGGTCGAGCGCCGCGTCGAGCAGCGCCTCGCCGAGGCCGACGCCCTCCAGGACGTCGACCCCGCCCTCGCCGAGCAGATCCGCGCCCGTGAGGCCGAGCTGGCCGCGCTGCTCGAGGAGCTCGACGAGGAGGTGCAGGCCGAGCGGGCCCGGGCCCGGTCCGCCGAGCTGGCGGCCATCGCCGAGGCCAACAAGGGCGGCACCGGCATCAAGCCCGTCCCCGGGGGCGTCACGGACGTCGCCTGCCCCGGCGGCGGCGTCGTGCAGGTCGCGGGCGACATCGCCGGCCAGGTCGAGCGGCTGCTCACCGACGCCTACGAGGAGGGCATCTCGATGTGCGGCTACGGCTACCGCGACCCCTCCGAGCAGATCGCGGTGCGCCGCCGCAACTGCGGGACCTCGTACTACGCCATCTACCAGGCGCCGTCGTCGTACTGCTCGCCGCCCACCGCCCGGCCCGGCACCTCGATGCACGAGCAGGGCCTGGCCATCGACTTCACCTCCGGCGGTGCGACGATCGGCTACGGCAGCGCCGGCTACAACTGGCTGCGGGCCAACGCCGCCAACTACGGCCTCTACAACCTGCCGGGCGAGCCCTGGCACTGGTCGGTCGACGGGAACTGAGCACCCCGCGTCCCGGGCCCTGTCGCCATCGTGCGTGAAGCACTGGTGACACAGGGTCATCGGTTCGTTACATTTCCGGGCACTTTTGACCGTCGTTCGATCGAGGAGCGCCGCGAGGCGCCCCGCGTGGAGGTTCACAGCGACTTGGCACGAGCCCGTCACCGCAGGGTGGGCATCAGACTGCTGGTCGTCGTCGGCGTCAGCTTCGCCGTGCTCGGCACCGACACGGGCGGCGCGCACCAGCCCGACCCCGAGGCGACGGAGCGCCAGCTCGAGGAGGTACGGGCCAAGCAGGGCGAGGTCGAGCTGGAGATCGACGCGCTCGAGGCGGAGGACGCCGAGATCCAGGCCGCCATCGCGGCGCTGGAGGCCAACGTGGCCACCCAGCGCGCAGAGCTGGACGAGGCCGAGCGGGCCCTCGCCGCCGCCGAGGCCGAGGTCGAAGCGGCGGAGGCGGAGATCGCCGAGCAGGAGGCGCGGATCGAGGAGCTGAACGCGGCGACCGACGCGCTGGTCGTCGAGGCGTTCGTCAACCCGCCCGCCGCCAGCACGCTCGACACGTTCCGCGCCGACTCGCTCGCGGACGCCACCGTCAAGCAGGCGCTGCTCGACATCCAGGCGGACGCCGACGCCGACCTGCTCGACGAGCTGGAGCAGGCCTACGAGGACCTCGAGGTCGACAAGGCCGAGAAGGAGGAGCTGGTGGCCGAGGCCGAGGCGCGGCGTGCCGAGGCCGAGTCCGAGCTGACCGAGCTGGAGAACGCGCTGGCCCAGCAGGAGGCCTTCGCCGCCGACGTCGAGGAGCGGCTGGACGCCAAGCTGGCCGAGGCCGAGTCCCTCCGGGTCTTCGACGAGGCGCTCGCCGAGCGCCTCGCCCAGGAGCAGGCCGAGGTCGCCGCCGCGCTGCGAGCGGCGCAGGAGGCCGCTGCCCAGCGCGAGGCCGAGGAGCGGGCCGCGGCCGAACGGGCGGCCGCCGCGCAGGCCGCGGCGCCGCCGCCCTCGGCGGGCGGCGGCTCGTCCGGCACGTCCGGCGGCGGTGGCTCGTCGTCCGGCGGCGGTGGCTCGTCGTCCGGCGGCGGGTCCTCCGGGTCCTCCGGCGGCGGCACCAGCAGCCCGCCTCGGTCGGTCGTCCAGCCGGCCCCCGGCGGTCTCGCCACCGTCACGTGCCCGCACGGCGGGTCCATCACCGTGGCCGGCAGCATCGCCGGCAACGTCCAGGCGCTGCTCAACCACGCGGCGGCCGAGGGCGTGTCGCTGTGCGCCAGCAGCGGCTGGCGCGACCCGCAGAAGCAGATCGCTCTGCGCCGGCAGAACTGCGGCACCTCGTACTACGCCATCTACGAGATGTCGCCGTCGCGGTGCAGCCCACCGACGGCGCGGCCCGGCACGTCGATGCACGAGCGGGGCCTCGCCATCGACTTCAGCTGCAACGGCGGCGGTGCGATCCGGCGGGGCAACTCCTGCTGGAACTTCCTCGCCGCCCACGCCAGCTCCTACGGCCTCTACAACCTGCCGAGCGAGCCCTGGCACTGGTCGACGACGGGCCGGTGATTGCCCCCCGGCGCGGCGGCGCGGACAGAATGGCGCCCCGCAGGCACGTCGGAGGGGAGGCCGATGGGACGAGGACGACGGTTCGTGGCCGCCGTGGCGGCTGCCGCGCTGGCGGTCACCGGCGCGTGCAGCGGCGGGGGTAGCGACGAGCGGCTCGCCGTCGAGGCGGTGTCCACCCGGGCCGACATGGTGACCGGCGGCGACGTGCTCGTGCGGATCTCGGGCCTCGAGGAGGGTGACGAGCTGCGGGTCACCGTCGACGGCGACGACGACGTCACCGATGCCTTCACCGTGGAGGGCGGCACGGCGACGGGCCTGGTCACGGGCCTGCCCGAGGGAACCGCGACGATCGAGGCCGAGGCCGGCGGCGCCTCCGGCCGGCTGGAGGTGGAGAACCACCCGATCACCGGTCCGGTCTTCTCCGGTCCCCACCAGGAGCCGTTCGCCTGCACGACCGAGGAGCACGGGCTCGGCGAGCCCACCGACGAGGACTGCAGCGCGCCGACCGTCGTGCGCTGGTCGTACGTGAACCGGTCGGACGACATCGTGGCGCTGGACGACCCGACCTCCCCGCCGGAGGACGTCGCCACGACCGAGCTGGACGGCGTCGAGGTGCCGATGATCGTGCGCACCGAGTCCGGCACGATCGACCGGGGCGTGTACTACATCCACGTCCTCGACCCGTCACCGGCGGAGGAGGCGTGGGACCCGTCCCGTTGGAACGGCACCCTCGTCCACCGCTTCGGCGGCGGGTGCGGCACGACCTACAGCCAGGGCGGGTCGCTCGGGCTGCTCGGCGGGGCCGCAGGCCCGGGGGCGGACGTCGAGCTGCTGCGCCGGGGCTACGCGCTGGCCACCAACACGTTCAACACGCTCCAGGTCGCCTGCAACGACGTCCTGTCGGCGGAGGCGCTGATGATGACCCTCGAGCGCTTCGTCGAGGCCTTCGCCGAGCCCCGCCACGTGGTCGGTGAGGGCGGCTCGGGCGGCGCCATCCAGCAGTACCTCATCGCCCAGAACTACCCGGGGTTGCTCGACGCCGTCGTGGCGTCGGTGCCCTTCCCCGACCACCTCTCGATCGCGCCCGGCGTCACCGACTGCGGCCTGCTGGAGAGCTTCTACGCCACCCGGGGCGCCGACTGGACCCCCGAGCAGCGCCAGGCCGTCAACGGCCACGGCTCCCCGGCCACCTGCGGGGCGTGGGTGGCCAGCTTCCTGGCCACGATCGACCCGACGACGGGGTGCGCGCTGCCCGAGGACCAGGTCTACGACCCGGAGACCAACCCCGAGGGTGCCCGCTGCACGCTGCCCGACAGCAACGTCAACCTGCTCGGCACCGACCCCGAGACCGGCTTCGCGGTGCGGCCTCTCGACAACGTCGGCGTCCAGTACGGGCTGCAGGCCCTGCGGGACGGTGTCATCACCGTCGACCAGTTCCTCGACCTCAACGCGTCGATCGGCGGCTACGACATCGACGGGAACGTCGTCCCGGAGCGCCACCGCGCCGAGCCCGACCACCTGGAGCGCCTCTACGCCACCGGGCGGATCAACACGGGGGGCGGCGACCTGACCCGCATCCCCGTCTTCACGCTCGACGTGTTCACCGACCCGACCGGCGACATCCACGACCGGTTCCGGGCCTTCCAGCTGCTGGAGCGCACCCGCCTGGAGGACGGCCGCCGGTCGCCCAACCACGTGCTGTGGACGATCCCCGGCGACGGCGGCCTGCTGGCGTCGGTGACGGGCGACGCCGCCGGCGACGTGCGGCCGGCGATGATCGAGGCCGCGGTCGAGTGGCTCGACGCCCTCGACGAGCTGGGCGTCCCGGCCGACGACCGCACGCCCGAGGACCTGGAGGCGACCCGCCCGCCGTCGGCCGTCGACGTCTGCGTCACCCCCGACGGCGAGCGGCACGAGGGCGGCGACGAGCTCTACGAGGCGGGCCACCCCTGCGCCGAGGCCTACCCGCTGTCGGGCGACCCCCGCACCGCGGCGGGGCAGCCCATCGGCTCGCTGGTCGGCAAGTGCGAGCTGGTCGAGCCCGACCCCGACGGCTACGGCGTGCCGTTCACGGAGGAGCAGGCGGCCCGGCTGGCCGAGGTCTTCCCCGAGGGCGTGTGCGACTGGTCGCAGCCGGGCGTCGGGCAGAGCGAGCTGTCCGGCACCTGGCTCGACTACACGGACGGCCCGCCGGTGTGAGCGCCGCGGTCCCCGCCGGGCCGGTCAGTCGCGCACGACCGCGGGCGAGTGGCGGAAGAAGTTCTCGACGTCGCGCTCGTAGCGGTAGCCCGGCTCGTCGCCGACCGTGCTGCGCAGGCGGGCGGCCTCGGCGAACATCCGCACGGCGCCCGCGGACGTGTAGCGGTACTCGAAGCCCTCGGCCTTGAGCTTGCGGTTGTCGACGCCCCGGCCGTAGGTGAGCAGGTCGATCAGCTCGGGCGGCAGATCGACGCCGAGCCGGCTGAGCACCGCCCCCGCGACCCCCCGCCCGACCGGCGGCAGCGGCCACGGCCGCTTGCCGCACAGCGCGATGACCTCGCTCCACGGCAGCAGGCCGTCGCCGGCCACGTTGTAGGTGCCGTCGACGTCGTGCTCGAGGACGAACAGCATCGCCCGCACGACGTCGGTCTCGTGCACGAACTGCAGCCGGGGGTCGAAGCCGAAGACGCACGGCACCAGCGGCATCTCCAGGGCCCGGGTGATGGGGGTGCTGATGTCCTCGCCCAGCACGTTGGAGAACCGCAGCAGGCTGATCGACACGTCGGGACGGTCGGCCGCGTAGTCCCGCACGTAGCCCTCGACCTCCATGAGCGTCCGCTCGACGACGTGACGGGGGAGGGCGGAGCGCCGGCTCGACTCGGTGAACCACACCGGGTCGGCGTGGTGCG
>DATGPY010000247.1:0-4664 GCA_035304465.1 Acidimicrobiales bacterium
GCCCTACGCCGGCGAGACCCTGCCGCCGGGGTTCTTGTGGTGCAACGGCGCCGCAGTCAGCCGGACGACCTACGCCCGGCTGTTCGCGGTCATCGGCACCCGCTTCGGCCCCGGTGACGGCAGCACGACGTTCAACGTGCCCGACCTGCGCGGCCGGTTCCCTCTGGGCCGGGCGCAGTCGGGCACCGGCTCGGTGCTCGGCGAGACCGGCGGCAGCCTCGACCACGTCCACGGGCTGGATAGCCGCAACTCGGCCGCCCGGCTGAGCTGGGCGGCCGGCGGCGGCCCGCTGCGGTTCTCCCGCCGCACCTCCGGGGTGCCACCGTGGTCGGCGAACGTCGCCACAACGGCGAACATGTCGGCGCTCGCTGCGGACACCACGGGCGGCATCACCGGCGGCATCGCGCTCAGCGGCGACACACAGCCGGAGAACCCGCCCTACACGGTCGTCAACTACGTCATCAAGACCTGAGATGGTCGACATCGTCCCCTCCGGCGGCCTGGCGCTGGGCGGCCGCGCCCCGGTCCGGTTCCGGCCCGGCGGCGGGCTCGTCGAGTCGCGCATCGTCGTCGAGTGGGACCTCGACGGCGACGGCGACTTCGACGACCCGCTCGAGGACGTCACCCGCTGGGTGCAGCAGGTCGAGACCGTCGCCGGCCGCGACTACCCCTCCGACGCGCTCGGCCAGACGTCGCCGGGTGAGTGCAGGCTGACCCTCACCGACCACGAGGGCCTGTTCTCGAACCGGCGCGGCCCGCTCAACACCCCGCCGTTCAGCCTCGACCCGGGGCGGACGCTGCGGGTGCGGGTCGCCGAGGCCGAGCCCGACGACCCCCGGCTGCTCGTCCGTGACCGGTTCCGCCGTCAGGACGGCCAGCTTGGCACGACCGAGACCGGCCAGGAGTGGCGGCCCGGCCCTGACGGCGGCTGGGCGATCAAGGGGCGGCGGGCCGTCGCCGAGTGGGTCAACGAGGTCTGGGTGTCGTCGATCGTCGACACCGGCCGGCCCGACTACTACGTCCAGGCGGCGTTTCACAACGTCGCCCCGGGGGTCGGGGGCCGATGGTGGGGGCTGACACTGCGCGAGCAGCCCGACGGGAGCTGCCTCGCCGTCGTCGCCCGGTCCTCGAACGGCCGGGTCGAGATCATCGAGATGAACGGTGCCGGCGTGATCGCCGTGACCACCCTCGGCGCCCTGTGGGACGGGATCACCATGGGGGCGGCGGTCGAGGGCAACCGTGTCACGGTCTACATCGCCGGCGTCGAGGTGCTGTCGGCCGAGAGCGGCTGGCTCGCCGGCGGCACCTACGTTGGGCTGCTGACCTGGATCAACAACTTCACCGGCCCGCCGGTCGAGGTGACCGAGTTCCACGTCTGGGACCACCTGCCCCGGTCGACGCCGGGGGTGCTCTGGACCGGCGACGTCCGAGACGTCTCGCCGACGATCGGGCTCGACGAGCGACACGTCACGGTCACCGCCGACGGTGTGCTGGCCCGGGCCGCTCGGGCGAAGATCGACTCGCCCCGGCTCGCGCACGTCGGCCACCCGGTAGGGATGGTGGTCGGCGACGTGCTCGCCCGGGCCCGGCTGCTGCACCCGCCGGAGCCGCTCGATCCTGGGACGGTCCGCACCGGCACCTTCGCCCGTGGCACCGTCGAGGCGCTCGACCTCGCCCGGGAGCTGGAGACCGCCGAGCTCGGCGCTCTCGTCGAGACCCCGGAGGGGCACGCCACGTTCGCCGACCGGGCTCGCCGCAGCACCGTCCCAGCGGCGTGGTTTACCGACACGCCCGGCCAGGGCCAGTACGGCTACCACGCCCTGGAACCGCTGGATGAGCGGGCTCGGGTCGTGAACCAGGCGACCGGGTCGGTGACCTCGGAGCCTCCACAGGTCGTCGACCTGACCCTGCGCTCCGGCGGCGGGCACGTCGACGTCGTCATGCCTGCCACGGAGCCCGACGACCTGCTGATCGTGTTCGTCGCGTCGACCGAGCAGGTCTCACAGCAGTGGCTCACACCGCTGTGGTGGGTCGAGCACCGGAACCTCCGCGGCGAGCGTGGCATGCGCGTCTACTCGCACTGGTGCGACGGCACCGAGGGCGGCACGACGGTCCGGTTCTACCAATCGCCTGGGAACGCCGGCGCCTGGCTCGCCAACATCATCCGGGTCCGCAACTGGTACCTCCACTATCGGGGGATCGACGTCGGCGAGTTCCGCTCCGGACGCACCCCGCCGGCGATCGACGTGTCCTGGGGGCTGCACCCGACGCTGTTCATCATCGGCCAGGTCGCGATGCACGCCCCGCAGGCGGGGATGGGCCAGCTTGATCCCGACGTCGAGCCCCCACCCGGGTACGTGCCGATCCAGGGCAACAGATCCGGCGGCGGCCTGCCCATCAACGAGATGGGGCTCGTCGTCTCGTGGAAGGTCGATTGCACCGAGGGCGAGGATCCCGGCCAGGTCCGCGGCCTCTACGGCTACCAGTTCAGCGAGACCGGCATCCTCGCCGTCCGCGGATACAACGGCCCCTTCACCCGGGCGACGCTGACCAACCCGGAGACGACCGGCGGCGAGGGCCGCTCGGCGACTGTCGAGGATCTCGCCAGCCAGGATCGCTACCAGGCGGTTCGCAGTCACCCTCGGCCGCCGGAGGTGTTCGCCACCGAGGACGACGCTCGCCGGTGGGCCGAGCAGGTCGTCAGCACCCACGCCTCGGGTCGCCCCACCCTCCGGCTGACGTTCCTGGCCAACAAGACACCGGGGCACCGGCGGCAGGCGATCGAGCGCCGCCGCGGGGACATGATCGTCGTCACCGCCACCGGCCGGGCCGGCGCTGGGATCGACGCCGAGCCGTTCATCATCGAGTCGATCACGCACAGCATCGACCTCTCCGGCCGCTGGCTGGTGACCTGGGACCTCGCCCCCGTCTGACCCAGCCGGGGTGCGCGCCCCACCGGGTGGGGATCATCGCCGCCCGATGACCACGGTGACCGGATCGCTGCGCCTCCCGGACGGCCGGGCCGCGCTGGGACGTGTCCGATTCGAGCTGGTGGACCGGACGACCCGCCGGCCGCTCGACCGGGCGGCGTTCGACGGCCAGGGCCGTGCGATCGTCGGCCGCACCGACGTCGAATTGGACCAGGACGGCCGCTGGGAGGTCGACCTGCCCGGCCAGTCGAGCATCGATCCGCCGGGCACCGCCTGGGCGCGCATCCACATCGACGAGAACGGCCAGCCGGGACGGCCGGTGCTGCTGGTCGTCCCCGCCGCCGGAGGCCCCGTCTCGGAGCACGAGATCATGCTCCGGGACGACGAGCCCTCGCCGCCTGCGCCGGCCGGTGCGGCGGTCGTCGAGCACGCCTGGGAGCGGCACGGCTGGGACGGCTGGGACGAGGTGACGATCACCGAGCACGGCTCCCAGGTCGTCGACCGGTCGATCGACGGCGCTCGAGGCGTGGTGACCGGCCCGGGCCCGGAGGGCGCCTTGCGGGTCGCGCTGCTCCGGCGAGGCACCGAGTGGCGCGACGGCGAGGTGCGGTCGATCATCCACGGGCCGACGCCGGGCACCTGGACCGGCAACAACGCCCAGCAGGGGCACCTGCATCGGGTGCGGCCGATCGGCGACGGCTGGTGGGAGGGCATCGCCGTGTGGACGTCGGTCGTGTTCGGCCGCGGCTACGAGTACCTCCACGTCGCGTCCGTCCGCTGGGACGGCACCACCCTGTTGCAGTCGAGCAACGACGGCGGCGCCGGGGACCGCGACGTCGCCTGGATCGACCGCCGGTTGCAGCTCGTCACGAAGGACCGGATCGACTTCGCCGGGTTCCCGATCACCCGGCTCGGTGTCGTGCCCAGCCACGGCTACGGACTCGCCGCGGGCACGCTCGTCGCCGTCGACGCCGACGACGACACCTTCGACACCGCCTCGGTGGAGGTGCAGGGCTTCGACGCGCCCGCCGGGTTCGTCCAGGCCATCTACGGGCCGACGCCGGTGACCCCGGTGTCGCTGACGACCGCCCGTGGGCACGTCACCCCGGCCGGCGCCTACAGCCAGCGCCGGTGGTGCCCGTTCGGCATGGCCACCCGGGTCCGGGGCGGCACCGCCGGTGCGGTGGTGGTCGAGATCAAGCGGTGGCGCGCGGGGTGGGACCCCGAGCCGGGGTGGGACGACCCGCGGGTCATGCGCGCCACGGTCACCCCGGACGGCGGCGGCAACGTCCCGGAGATGGCGCTCGGCCCCGGTCTGCATGGCCTGTGGGTCGCGCACCTCCACGGCGGCTCGTCGGCGGCGTTCGGCCCGGTCACGTTCCACCAACTCGACTAGGAGGACGCCCGTGGAGTGGCCAGAAGGCATCACCGAGGCGGACGCGCCAGCGCTCGACGAGCTGGCCGCCGCCGGGGTCGGCGAAGGCGACTTCGACGACGACCACGGCGTGCCCCCCGACCTCGTGGAGCTGTTCGAGGCCATCGAGTGGCAGCGGGCCGTCGCCGAGCAGCAGACGCAGGGCCCGGATCGCCCGTCCCGTCTCGAACGCCTCGAGCGCCTCGACGTCCCAGTCCTCGATCGCCGCCGGGATCTCGACCGCGACCCCGTCCCAGTCGACGGTGATCGTCGTCGTCGGCGGCTGCTCGACCTCGGCCCTCGGGGCGCTCGGCACCGGC
>DATGPY010000248.1:0-10199 GCA_035304465.1 Acidimicrobiales bacterium
CGCCCAACAGCGCCGACCCCTACGTCGGCGCCTCGGCCTTCGCCCACAAGGGCGGGTTGCACACCTCGGCGCTCGGCAAGGTCGGCGGGGTCAGCTACGAGCACGTCGACCCGGCGCTCGTCGGCAACAGCACCCGCATCCTCGTCTCCGACCTCGGCGGCCGCACCGGCATGGCGCTCAAGGCCAAGGAGCTCGGCATCGAGCTCGACGAGCGGGCCGCGGCCGAGCTGACCGAGCGGCTGAAGCGCCTGGAGGCCGAGGGCTACCAGTTCGAGGCCGCCGACGCCTCGCTGGAGCTGCTGATGCGCGAGGCGACCGGGTGGACGCAGCCGTTCTTCCGGCTCGAGGGCTACCGGGTCACGACCTACCACCGCAACGCGCTGCGGGGCGGCGCCCCGATCGAGGAGGGCGAGGCCGTCATCGACACCGAGGCCTCGGTGAAGATCTGGGTCGGCGACGTGCGCTCGGTGGCGATCGGCGAGGGCAACGGCCCGGTCAACGCGCTCGACCAGGCGCTGCGCTCGGTCCTCGCCGAGCACTACCCGCAGCTGCGCCGGGTCCACCTGACCGACTTCAAGGTCCGGGTGATCGAGGGCTCCGGGGACACCGGCGCCGTGGTGCGGGTGCTCATCGACTCGACCGACGGCGACCGCACGTGGTCGACCGTCGGGGTCGACACCAACGTCATCGAGGCGTCCTGGCAGGCGCTCGTCGACTCGCTGGTCTACGGCATCCTCCACACCCCCGAGGCGGGCTGAGCCGGGCGGCCCCCGGGCCGCCGGGCCATTCGTCGGGGCGGGCGCGGCGCGCCTAGCCTGCGGGCCGTGGCCGCCCCCGAGTACGTCCCCCAGCCACCGGTCCGGCACGTCCGCAGCTACGAGTCGCCGCCCCGGCGGCCCGAGCCGTGGTTCGCCGAGCGACCGGGCGAGCTCGACGGCGGGTTCCGGTGGCGCGAGCGCTTCGGCGCGCCCGGGCCGGACCAGGGCTACGTCTACGTGCTCGCCCGCCGCTTCCGCGACCGGCTGACGCTCGCGCCGGACGAGGACGTGGACGACGCCATCGCCGGCTGTGCCGCGGTGGCGCTGAAGCGGGCCTCGCTGTTCGGCCGGGCGCCGGTCGTGCACGACCTGACGGTGGCCTTCACCATCTGGGGGTTCCTGGGCGACGCCCCGCCCGACCTCATCGCCTTCCGGCAGCCGCTGTTCGCCGGGGTGTCCAACCCGCACCACTACCCCGAGCTGCGGCGCATCGCCGACCTCGTGCCCGACGAGGTGCTGCGGCGCACGCCCCAGCAGGTCGCCGACGCCCACCGGGCGAACTGGAAGGGTCTGCTGAAGATCTGACGGCCGCCGGCCGACGGGGCGTGCCGGCCCGCCGGCCCCTCGCCGGGCGGGCCGTCCGCGCGCGCCCGCCCGGAGGAATCCCTTGCGCTGTGCCGCGCGTCACATCTATGGTCGGGCAGCATCTGACGGTCCGTCAGATGTCTGGGGGAGCAACCGGGGGGACCACGTGGGACGACGTAGCCATCGCCTGCTGGGATCGCTGCTCGCGCTGTCGCTGCTGGCGGCCGCGTGCGGCGACGACGACGGGGACGACGCCGCGGCCGACGAGTCGGCCGGCGGCGAGACGACCACGACGACCGCGCCCGACTACGAGCTGGAGGAGCCGCTGCGGATCGTGGCCGTGATCTCCGAGCCGGGCGGCTCGGACGAGAACGCGGTGCCCGACTACGTCGACGGCATCGAGATGGCGATCGCCGAGATCAACGACGCCGGCGGGCTCGGCGGGCACCCGATCGAGTTCGAGGCCGTCGAGACGCCCGCCGTCGGCGACGAGATCACCAACTCGCTCAACCTCGCGCTGGAGAAGGACCCCGACGTCCTGCTCGGCCCCGTCTCCAGCACCGCCGTGCTGGCCATGGCCGAGGGCGTCGACGCCGCCGGGGTCCCGATGATCCACAACACGACCGAGCCGAAGGTCCTCCGCGACGGCGAGGCCGGCAGCCCGTGGATCTTCGGCAACCGGCCGCCCAACGACGGCGCGGCCCGCATCGCCGCCCGCTACGCCGTCGAGGAGCTGGGCGCCGAGCAGATCGGCCAGCTCTACGTCAACACGGCCTTCGGCCAGTCGGGCAACGAGGCCCAGGACGCCGAGATCGAGGAGCTCGGCGCCGAGGTCTCGGCCGAGCGCTCCTTCGAGTTCAACGCCACCGACCTCACCGAGGCCGTGCTCGCCATGGAGGACGTCGACGTCGTCCTCGACTGGGGCACGCCGGCGACCGTCGGCCTCGCCGTCAACACGCTGGCACAGCAGGGCCTCGCGGACGTGCCCCACATCGGCCCGGGTTCGGTCGGGTTCTCGTTCTTCGCCGACATCGTCGGCGACGAGACCCTGCTCGAGGGCGTGCTCGGCGTCGTGGACTGCAACCCGGCCGACGACGACCGGGAGGGCGTGGCGGCCTGGCACGACGCCTTCGTCGAGGAGAACGGCTACGAGCCCAGCTACGGCGCGGCGCAGATGTACGACGCGGTCCACATCGTCGCCTCGATCGTGAACGAGGCACGGGCCGCCGACCCCGAGACCATCCGGGAGGGCCTGGAGTCGCTCGACGGTCACGAGGGCATCTGCGCCACCTACAGCAACGACAACAACGTGCTGCAGCACTCCAGCGTCGTCGTGCGGTTCGAGGACGGCTCGCTCGTCACCGAGAAGACCTACGACGACCTGAGCTGAGCCGGCGGTGGAGCGGTTCGTCTCCCTCTTCGTGACCGGTGTGGCCCAGGGCGCGGTGTTCGCCGTCGTCGCCCTGGGCTTCCTCCTCATCTACAAGGCCACCGGCGTCATCAACTTCGCCCAGGGCGACCTGGTGACGCTGGGGACCTACATCGCCATCTGGGCCGCCTCCGACCTGGAGATGCCGCTGCTCGGCGCCTACGCGGTCGCCGTCGCCGCGCTGTTCGTGGTCGGGGTGCTGATCGAGCGGTTCGCCTACGCGCCGATCCGCGACCGATCCATCCACGTGGTCGTGATCTCGACGCTGGGGGCGGCCCTCGTGATCCGGGCGGTCATCGTGCTGTGGCGGGGCACGGCGCCCACCCGGCTGCGCGGGCCGCTCGGGTTCGAGGTGGTCGAGGTGCTCGGCGCCCGGATCCCGAAGCAGAACCTGTTGATCATCGGCGTCACCGCGGTGTGCGTGGCCGCCGTGTGGCTGCTGTTCCACCGGACGCAGTTCGGCCGGCAGGTGCGGGCGCTGGCCGCCGACCGCATGGCGGCCCAGATGCAGGGCATCCGGGTGGCCCGCATGTCGATGCTGACCTTCGGGCTGGCCGGCGGGCTGTCGGCCCTGGCCGGCGTGCTCATCGCCCCCACCCGGGCGGTCTCGATCGACCTCGGGTTCGGGCCGATGCTCTACGCCTTCGCCGCCTCGATCCTCGGCGGCATGGGCAGCATCGGTGGCGTTGTGGTGGGGGCGCTGGCCATCGGCCTCGTCCAGCAGCTGGGCGGTGGCTACATCAGCCCCGACTACGCCGAGGTCTACCCGTTCGTGCTCATGCTGCTGGTCATCGCGCTGCGGCCGCAGGGCGTCTTCGGGAGCGAGGCCGGTGCCCGGCTCTGAGGTCGGCACCGCCCCGGTGGCCGCCGAGCCGGCGGCCCGGCCGGCCCGTGGCGCGCGGCCGCCCGTCTACCGGCAGCGCCAGCTCCACGGCGTCGCCGCCGTCGCCGTGCTCGTGGTGGCGCTCGCCCTGGGGGTGGACAGCGCCTTCAGCTACGGGCTGCTGCACTCCTGGCTCGTCTACTCCATCGTCGGGCTGGGCTTCTACCTGGTCTTCTCCCTCTCGGGGCAGTTCGCGTTCAGCCAGGGCGCGTTCTTCGGCCTCGGGGCCTACGCCTCGGTGTGGGCGTCGGAGGGCCGGTCGTTCGCCTGGGGCCTCGCGGCCGCCGTCGCCCTCACCGCGCTCGTGGCGCTGGCCTTCGCGGCGCTGGTCGTGCGCAGCGACCACTTCTACTTCGCCATCGCCACGCTGGCCTTCAGCCACATCGCCCTGATCGTCTTCCGCGAGCTCGAGTGGTTCACCGCTCCCGGCGGCGAGATCGTCGGCATCCCCAAGCCCGACCTGTTCGGCCACCGGTTCGCCACCGGGCAGGACCTGGCGCTGTTCCTCGGCGCCTTCCTCGTGGCGGCCCTGCTCCTCACCGCGCTGATCGAGCGGTCGCCGTTGCGGCGGGAGGCCGTGGCCTTCCGGGACAACCGGCAGGTGGCGGCGACGGTCGGCGTGCCGGTGCTGCGGCTGCGGCTCGGCATGTTCGTGCTCGGCTCGACCTACGCCGGCGTGGCCGGCTGCCTGTTCGCCCACAAGTCGGGCTTCATCAGCACCGAGTCGTTCGCGCTCGAGCTGGGCATCGACATCTTCCTCATCGTGCTGCTGGGCGGCGCCGGGTCGATGTGGGGGCCGGTGCTCGGCGCCGCCTTCGTCGTGTGGATGCCGGAGCAGCTCCGGTTCGTGGGCGAGTACCGGGCGCTGATCTACGGCGCCCTGCTGGTCGTGGTCGTCGTCGCCTTCCCCGGCGGCCTGGTCGGCCTCGTCGAGGCGGTGGGCCGGTGGCTGCGCCGGGGGCGGGGCCCGGGGCGGCCGGTGGGCACAGGGGGACGGGCATGACGCTGCGGGCGACCGGGATCGCCGTGCACTTCGGCGCCCTGCGCGCCGTCGACGGCGTCGACCTGGCGGTCGGCCCCGGCGAGGCGGTCGGCATGGTCGGGCCCAACGGCTCGGGCAAGTCGACCTTCCTCAACGCGGTGACCGGCGTCGTGACGGCCCGGGGGGCGCTGGAGGTCGCCGGCCGGCGCGTGCCGTTGGGGCGCCCGGGCGCCGTCCGCCGGGCCGGCCTGGCCCGCACCTTCCAGACGCCCCAGACCTTCCGCGAGCTGACCTGCATCGAGAACGTGCTGCTCGCCGACCGCGACCGGCACGCCACCGGCCTCGCCGGCGCCTGGCTGGTCCGGCCGGCGATGTGGCGCCGGGAGCGGGAGCGCTGGGCGCGGGCGGTCGCCGCGCTCGACCGCGTCGGGCTCGCCGACCGGGCCGAGCAGCCGGCCGGCCTGCTGTCCTACGGCCAGCAGCGGATGCTGGAGCTGGCCCGGTCGCTGGCCGGCGAGCCGGCGGTGCTGGTGGCGGACGAGCCGTCCGCCGGTCTCGACGACGCCGAGACCGCCGATCTGGCCCGCCTGCTCCGCGAGCTGCCGGCGCAGGGGGTCTCGCTGCTCGTGGTCGACCACAAGCTCGACTTCATCGAGGAGGTCGCCGACCGGGTGGTGGTCATGCAGCTCGGCCGGGTGATCGCGTCGGGGCTGCCGGCGGAGGTGTGGCGCCGGGACGAGGTGGTCGAGGCCTACCTCGGGCGCCGGGGAGCGGCGGGGAGCTGACGTGCTCGAGGTGCGCGACCTGCGGGTGACCTACGGGACGACGGTCGCCGTCGACGGCGTGGACCTCGACGTCGGCGAGGGCGAGATCGTCGCCCTGCTCGGCCCCAACGGCGCCGGCAAGACCTCGGCGCTGCGGGCGATCAGCCGGATCGTCCCCTCGACGGGGACGATCGCCTTCGACGGCGAGCCGATCGCCGGGCTGCGCCCCGAGGCGGTCGCCCGCCGGGGGCTCGTGCACGTGCCCGAGGGGCGGCACGTGTTCCCCAACCTGACCGTGCACGAGAACCTCCTCGTCGGGCGGTCGGCCCGCGACGGCCGGCCCTCGGCGTTCGAGGTCGACGATGTCTACGACCTGTTCCCCGAGCTGGTGCCGCTGCGGGCGCGGGCCGGCTGGGCGCTGTCGGGAGGGGAGCAGCAGATGGTGGCCATCGGCCGGGGGCTGCTGGCCGCGCCCCGGCTCCTGCTGCTCGACGAGCCGTCGCTCGGCCTGGCGCCGACCGTGGTCGACCGGGTCTACGCCGTGCTCACCGAGGTCGCCGCCCGGGTGCCGCTGCTGCTCGTCGAGCAGGACACCGAGCGGGCCCTCCACCTCGCCGCCCGGGCCTACGTGCTGGCCGCCGGGCGCGTCGCGCTGGCGGGGGCGGCCGGCGCGATCGCCGGCCGGGACGAGCTGGTCGCCAGCTACCTCGGCCGGACCGCGGCGGTGCGGGACGGCGCCTGACCGGTGGGTGCCCGGGCGGTCGCCGGCGGGCCCCCACCGGGCGAGATCGCAGGGCTCGGGACGGGTGCCGGGCGGGTAGGTGCGGGGCGTCGGGTGACCCGCTGCGGTCGGACCGCCACGGCGTGGTCGCTGACCGTAGACTTCCAGTCACCCTGTGTCACCCAACCGTTGCTCCCCCGACACGACGTCCTGAGAGGTGGCCCGTGACAGGCAGTCCGTGGAACCCGCCGACCGGCCAGCCCAACGACGTACCCGTCCGCCCCGTCGACGCCCGACGTGACATCGAGGACGCCATCGCGGCCGCCCGCCTGGTCGACCGCGACCTGCGGGCCCGGGCGATGGCCGCGGCCACCGACCGGGCGCGGGCGGCGGCCGAGCTGCCCGGGGTCGCCGAGCGCGCGGACGAGGCCCGCCGCCTGGCGGAGCGGGCGCTGACCGGTGAGCACGACGCCCGCCGGGGCGGCCGGCGCGACGAGGCGGCCCGGTACGAGGGCGCGGCCCGGGTGTTCGCCCTCCGCCTGCGCGACGCCCGTGCCGAGCACGAGGCCCTCGAGCGGCGGATCGCGGCCGCCACCGAGGAGATCGACCGGGTGCGGCGCGACTGCGAGGAGAACGCCGGCCGCGTCGAGGCGGTGGCCGCCGCCCGGCTACCCATGCTGCGGGGCCGCAAGGCGGCCAGGACCCGGCAGCTCGTCGACGACGTCCTGGGCGAACTGCGCCGCCCGATCGACGACCTGGTCGCCCAGGCCGAGGCGGCGGCCCGCGACGCGGCCGCCCGCGACGTCGAGGCGCCGGTCGACCCCGCCGAGCTGGCCGTGGCCGACGAGGACCTCGAGCGCGAGCTCGACCTCGACGCCGCCGACGCGATCCTCGCCGACCTGCGGGCCGAGCTGGGCCTCGGCGACGCCGGGTCACGCGATCCCGGCGACGGTGAGAGGGGCGGCGAGGAGGAGGACGCCGGGGGCCCTCGGGGCGCGGCGGGCGCGCCCGACGGTGACCCCGCCGGCGAGTCCGCCGAGGCGTCCGGCGGGGGCCGGGGCCCGCAGGGCAGCACGCCGCCGGCCGGCCAGCGCCCGGTCCCCGCGGCCCGCACCTGAGGCGCCGGGGCCCCACCCGGGCACCCGCGGGGCCCGGCCGCGCCACGGCCCCGCGGTGCGGCGAGGTGGTCTCGAGGTCCGGGTAGCCTGACCCCCCATGGCCGCCCGACCTCGCCTCCGGTTCGCGCCCTCGCCCACCGGCTACCTGCACGTGGGCGGCGCCCGCACGGTGCTGTTCAACTGGCTGGTCGCGCGCCGGACGGGCGGTGAGATGCTGCTGCGGATCGAGGACACCGACGCCGAGCGCAACCGGCCCGAGCTCACCGACGACATCCTCGAGCAGATCCAGTGGCTCGGGCTGGGCTGGGACGGCGAGCCGGTCCACCAGAGCGAGCGGCTGCACCTCTACGCCAAGGCCGCCGACCAGCTCCTGGCCGCCGGGCGCGCCTACTGGTGCGACTGCACGCCCGAGCAGGTCCAGCGGCGGGCGGCCGAGCGGGGCGGCCCGCCCGGCTACGACGGGCACTGCCGCGACCGGGGCCTGGAGCGCGGGCCCGGCACCGCCCTCCGCTTCCGGGTGCCCGACGAGGGCGTGACCACGTTCGACGACCTCGTCCGGGGCAGGGTGAGCTTCGACAACGGCGCGCTCGAGGACTTCGTCCTCCTGCGGTCCAACGGCATCCCCACGTTCCTGCTGGCGAACGTCGTCGACGACGCGGACATGGGGATCACGCACGTGGTACGGGGCGAGGAGCACGTCAACGGCACGCCCAAGTACCTGCTCATCGGCGAGGCGCTCGGCCTCGACCACCGGCCGGTCTTCGCCCACCTGCCCGTGCTCGTCAACGAGCAGCGCAAGAAGCTGTCCAAGCGGCGCGACTCGGTGTCGGTGGCCGAGTTCCGGGCCGCCGGCTACCTGCCCGAGGCGATGGTCAACTACCTCGCCCTGCTCGGGTGGGGCCCGCCCGACGGCGTGGAGATCCGCCCGCTCGACGAGATCGTCGAGCTGTTCCGCCTGGAGGACGTCAACCCGTCGCCGGCGTTCTTCGACACGAGGAAGCTGCAGCACTTCAACGCCGAGTACATCCGCAAGCTCGACGCCGACGCGTTCGTGGCCCGGGCCCGGCCGTTCTTCACCCACGCCGAGACCGAGGCCGCCGTGCGGCCACTGGCCGAGCTGGTGCGCGACCGGGTGCGCCTGCTGTCCGAGGTCGAGCCGATGGTCGACTTCCTGTTGACCGACGACATCTCCTACGACGAGGCGTCGTGGCGCAAGCACGTCGCCAAGCACGGTGAGCGGTCCGCCGCCATGCTCGACGCCGCCACCCGGCGGCTCGAGGACTGCGAGTGGCGGGCCGACGCCATCGAGGCCGCGCTGCTCGCCGCCGCCGAGGACGCCGGGTTCGTCAACCCGGAGGGCCGACCGCAGATGTCCAAGGCCCAGGGCCCGGTGCGGGTGGCCGTCACCGGGCGGGGTGTCGGGCCACCGCTCTACGAGTCGCTGGTCGTCCTGGGGCGCGGGCGGACGCTCGACCGGCTGCGAGCAGCCCGCGCCGCCCTGTGACGACCGCGGTGGGCCCCGCCGGGGGCGTCCGCCGCCGACTGCCGCGCCCGTCCCGCCAGGTCTGGCGGTGGCTGCGATGGGCGGCGCTGGCCGCCGTCGCCGCGCTGGTCGCCTACTTCGTCGTCACGTTCGTCCAGGTGTGGCTGGCCAGCCGGCGGGACGAGGCCCGGCCGGCCGACGCGATCGTCGTGCTCGGCGCCGCGCAGTACGACTGCCGGCCGTCGCCGGTGCTGACCCGGCGGCTCGACCACGCCCACGACCTCTACCGGCAGGGCATCGCGCCCCGGATCGTGGTCACCGGCGGCAAGCGCGACGGTGACCGCTGCACCGAGGCCCAGAGCAGCGCCGACTACCTGCGGGCCCGGGGCGTGCCCGACGAGGACCTGCTGCTCGAGGTGCACGGCCGCAACTCGTGGGAGTCGCTGGCGGCGACGGCGGCGATCCTGCGGGACCGCGACCTGACCCGGGCCGTGCTGGTGACCGACGGCTACCACGCGCTGCGGGTGCGGGCGATCGCCGACCAGCTCGGTCTCGACGCCAGCGTGTCGCCCAGCCGTCGGGGCGGCTCGTTCGGCCAGCTGGTGGAGGAGACCGGCGCGGTGGCGCTGGGCCGCATCATCGGCTTCGACCGGCTGGTGAACATCGACGACCGGGTCGACGAGATCAACCGGCGGTCGGTCCCGCGCCTCGGTCCGGTCGGCTAGGCGGCACCGGACGCGGGCGTGCCGGCCCGGGGGGGCGGATGTCACGGCCGCCGACGTGCGCCGCCCGGTGCGGTCTGGATATGGTGACTGCTCCGCCTTCGGGGGTGGTGTAATCGGCAACACGACTGGTTCTGGCCCAGTTATTGGGGGTTCGAGTCCTCCCCCCCGAGCTCGACGGAGGCCCAGGTCACGCACCTGGGCCTCGTGCTTTCTCCCCGCGCCCGCACCGGCGGGAGGGGCGGCGCCCCGGGTCAGGAGCGGTGGAGCGCGCCGGCCCGCACCCACTCGGCGGCGAGCGGGGCGCCGCCCGGGCCGACGACCCGGAGGACGGTGTCCAGGTCTGCGTAGCCGGTGACCGGGGCGCCGGCCAGCGCCGTCAGCAGGCCGCCGTCGACCAGGCCGAGCCGGTCGGCCAGGCCGCCCGGCCGGACGTCCCCGACGACCAGCCCACCGTCGCGCGCCGTCACGGTGGCGCCGAGGTCGCCCCAGGGTCGGAGGTGGCGGCCGGCGTGCACGCCGGTGGCGAGGGACGTCTGCAGGTCGGCCACGATGTGGCGCCACCCGACGGCCATGAGCTCCCGGGGGGCGGGCAGGCGGTCGCCGAAGCGGGACTGCACGACGTGGATACGGGTGCCGGTTCCCTCGTCGATGAGCGTGACGACGATGTCGGTGCCTGCGCAGGGCTCGTCGTCCTTCGTGGCCCGCAGCCGCTCGGGCGGGTTGGCGTCGACGACGGTGGCGGCCGAGTCGA
>DATGPY010000249.1:0-3136 GCA_035304465.1 Acidimicrobiales bacterium
GGGGAACGGCTCGGGCGCGCTCGGCCCCTCGCCGGGGACCCCGTGCACGTCGGGCGCGGTCGCGACCGTCCAGGGCGTGTAGTAGATCCAGATGTTCCAGACCTGCTCGGCGAACCGCTCGTTGAGCTGCTCGTAGATCTCGTCGCGGCCCTCGGCTGTGGTGCGGCCCTGGTCGAGCAGCTCGTCGATCTCCGGGTCGCTGAACCGGCCGAAGTTCACCGGCGAGCCCGACTTCCACCAGTTGTACTGGCTGTCCGGGTCGCCGCCGGGGTGGTTGCGCCAGCCGATGGCCTCGTAGTCGCCCTGGAGGGCGGTGTCGATCTGGGTCGACTGGTCGACGCCGATGATCTCGACCCGCATGCCGACCGCCTCGGCCTGCTCCTTCAGCAGCTGGGCCTGGGCCAGCGTCGCCTGGGCCTGCGTCGTCGTGTAGGTGAACGACAGCGGCCGGCCGGTCTCCTCCTCGTACTCCTCGACGAGGCGCTCGGCCTCCTCGGGGTCGTAGGTCGGGAAGCCGGTGTCCTCCAGGTGCCCGACGTTGCCGGGGGCGAACGGCCCGCTGGCCTGCTCGAGGATGCCGGCGCCGAGGATGGCGTTGAACTCCTCGAAGTCGAGGGCGTGGGCCAGGGCCCGGCGAGCCGTGATGTTGTCGAACGGCGGCTTCGACGAGTTGAGCATCACGTAGGACACCTCGGCGAAGTCGTTCGACTCGTAGGCGTTGACCTCGCCCGACTCGGCCAGGTCACGCAGCTCCTCGACGGTCTGCGGGTCGCTCGTGTGCATGGCGTTGATCTCGCCCGACTGGAGCGCGTTGAGCCGCTGGTCGACCTCGACGATGGGCCGGAACTCGATCTCGTCGAGGTAGGGGAGCTGGTTGCCGTCGACGTCGGTGGCCCAGTAGTCCTCGAACCGCTCGGCCCGGAGGTGCTGGTTGGGGACCCACTCGACGAAGCGGAACGGGCCGGTGCCGATCAGGTTCTCGGCGCAGGTCCGGGTGTCGTCGAGCTGGGCCTGGGCCATGATGCCGACCCGCCCGCTGCCGTGGAGGGCGGCGTCGAAGCTGACCCAGGGCTGCTTCAGGTCGACCTGCACGGTCAGCGGGTCGACGACCTCGACGCTCTCGATGGGCTGGAAGACGAAGACGAACAGCTGCGGCGCCCGCGCGGGGTACGCGCCCCGGTAGGCGTCGAGGTTGTTCTTCACGACCTCGGCGGTGAGCTCGGAGCCGTCGTGGAACGTGACCCCCTCGCGGAGACGGATCGTCCACTGCGTGTGGTCCTCGTTGGGCTCGACCGACTCGGCGAGCCACGGCTCCATCTCGCCCTCGGCGTTGGGGCGGGTCAGGGTGTCGTAGATCGTCGTGGCCACCATGATCCCGCCGATGGCCAGCTGGGCCTCGGGCAGGCACCAGCCGTCGATGGTCTCGGCCTCGAGCCCGTAGACGACGCGCCCGCCGGGCGTCGGATCGCCGGCGCCCTCGTCGCCGGTGGCCCCGCCGTCGCTGTCGCCGCCCCCGCCGCACGCGGCGGCAACGAGCGCGAGCGCCAGCATGGCCGCGACCCACGTCAGGGCGGGACGGCGGGACCACCGCCGCGCCGCGCCGATCCGAGCCGTACGTCGGTCCTCGTGGTCGCCCGAGCGGTCCCGTGCCCGCCGGCGAGAAGGCGAGCCCCCCGTGCCTGTCGACCCCACGTCGCCCCCTTGGTCGCTGTCACCGACCGGTCACCCGGCCTCGGTCGTGACGCGCGTCACAACGCCACGGAACCTATGACCACGCTGGAATCCTGTCAACAGGCGACCGCGCGACCACCCTGGGTGGCGCCGACGGTGCCCGGCCCCGGACCGGCGCGCCCGGCACGACCGGCGAGCATCTGGCAAGCTGCGGCCATGAGGGGGGTGTGGCGACGGCGGACGGTGGGCCTGCTCGCCGGGGCGGCGCTGCTCGCCGCGGGCTGCCGCACGCCGGGGGGCGGGCGACCGGGCGGCGACCAGGGCCCGCCGGTGCGACT
Source organism: Acidimicrobiales bacterium (assembly GCA_035304465.1). GTDB lineage: Bacteria > Actinomycetota > Acidimicrobiia > Acidimicrobiales > VFJN01 > ZC4RG19. The sequence continues at coordinate 2,010 of DATGPY010000249.1, forward strand.
GAACGAGATCCAGGTGCTGGCCTCGCACAACAGCTACCACGTCGAGCCCGAGCCGGTGCTCATGGACGCGCTGACGGCGTTCCTCGGTGACGAGGCGCTCGGCTTCGGCTACACGCACCGGCCCCTCGCCGAGCAGCTCGACGCCGGCGTGCGCCAGATCGAGCTCGACGTGTTCGTCGACGACCCCGAGGGCGGCCGCTACGCCTCGCCGGCCCTCGGCCCCGCGCTGGGGCTGGCGCCGGTCGACCCCGCGCTGGCCGAGCCGGGCCTGAAGGTCCTCCACGTCCAGGAGGTCGACTTCCGGTCGACCTGCGCGACCTTCACCGCCTGCCTCACCGACGTGCGCGAGTGGTCCGATGCCAACCCCGGCCACCTGCCGGTCACCATCCAGGTCGAGGCCAAGGACGGCGCCATCCCCGACCCCGGCTTCGGCTTCGTCGTGCCCCCGCCGTGGGACGCGGCGGCGTTCGCCCAGCTCGAGGAGGAGATCCGGTCGGTGTTCCCCACCGAGCGGATCCTCACGCCGGGCGACGTCCGGGGCCGCCACCGGACGCTCGCCGCCGCGGTCCGCGCCGGTCGGTGGCCGACGCTGGACGAGGCCCGGGACAAGGTCATGTTCGTTCTCGACGACACGGGCGCGAAGCGCGACACCTACCGGGCGCTGGTGCCCGAGCTCGACGACCGCCTGATCTTCGTCGACGTCCCCGAGACCGACCCGGACGCCGCCGTGTTCGTGGTCAACGACCCGGTCCGCGACGCCGACCGCATCCGGGACCTGGTCGAGGAGGGCTTCCTCGTCCGGACCCGGGCCGACGCCGACACCCGCGAGGCCCGCACCGGCGACACCACCCGCCGCGACGCCGCGCTGGCCAGTGGCGCCCACTTCGTGTCGACCGACTACGTCTGGCCGGACGAGCGGCTGGGCACCGGCTACGCCGTCGACCTGCCGGGCGACGGCGCCGCCCGCTGCAACCCGGTCTCGGCGTCGCCCCGGTGCGCCCGCGCCGACCTGTCGGGGTGAGGCCGCCGCGAGGACCGTGAGGGCAGGACCCAGGGTCGGGGCCGCTAGGGCCGGACCTCGTAGAACGCGTCGACCGGGTGGTCGACGTCCAGCCGCCGGAAGCGGG
>DATGPY010000250.1:0-4547 GCA_035304465.1 Acidimicrobiales bacterium
GGTGACGAACGCCGCCTGGGCCAGGCTGACCATGCCGCCGATGCCGGTGATGATCGTGAACGACAGCAGCACGAGGCCGATGGCCAGGCCCCGGGCGACGAGCGAGCGCCAGTAGTCGTCGGCGAAGGCGAAGACGTAGACCAGCAGCACCGCCGTCCACGCGCCCCACACGAGCCGGCGCCGGGCCGTCGGCGGGGGCGGGGGCGCCGGGCGCACGACCGCCTCGGCGGTGGCGCCCGCCTGCCGGGTCCGGTCCGGGCCGAGGAAGAAGAGGAGGACGAACAGCAGGACGAACGGCACGGAGGTGCGGAACCCGGTGATCGAGCGGGCGAAGTCGGCGTAGCCGACGACCAGGTTCTGCACGACGCCGACGACCATGCCACCGACCATCGCCCAGGGGATCGAGCGGAACCGGGCGATGACCACCGCGGCGGTCGAGACGAGCACGACGGTGGTGAAGGTCGGGGCGTTGAGGTTGTTCAGCACCGGGGCGAGCAGGACGCCGCACAGGCCGGCGAGCACCGAGGCGAGCACCCAGGCCACCGTCGAGGTGCGGTCGGCGTCGATGCCCCGCAGGCCGGCCAGGCCGCGCCGGTCGACGACCGCCCGCATCTGCAGGCCGAGCGCGGTGTGCCGGATCAGCACCCACAGGCCGACCGCCATGAGCCCGGCGACGACCAGCACCACGACCTGGTCGGAGTTGACGACCACCCCGTCGAGCGGGCCGGTGAACCGCCAGACGACCTTCGGGCTCGGGCCGAGGCCCCGGAACTGGAAGACCTGATCCTGGCGGGGCAGGCCGGCGTCGAACCACGCGTTCAGCCGGTCGACGACCAGCAGGCAGGCCGAGGGGATGACGACCAGCAGGGCGATGGGCACGACCAGCCGCACGACCTCGGGCGCGCCGGCCAGCCGGCGGAAGATCGCGCGGTCGAGCACGAGCCCGAGCAGCGGCGGGAGCACGAGGACGGCGAGGACGGCCGCCGCCCACACCGGCCAGCCGAGGCCGGTGTCGAGCTGCATGAAGAGGAAGGCGCTGGCGAAGGCGACGGCGCCGTGGGCGAAGTTGAAGACGCCGGAGGTCTGGTAGGTCAGCACGACGCCGGCGGCGAGCATCGCGTAGATGCCGCCGGAGACGACACCGCTGATGACGTAGGTGGCCAGTTCCTTCACGTCTCCTCCTCGCCGCCCCCGTCAGCCCAGGTAGGCGTCGCGCACCGCCCGGTCGTCGCGCACCTCGTCGGGGGTGCCGTCGGCGAGCACCCGCCCGAGGTCGAGGACGACGACCCGGTCGCAGTTCTGCATGACGAACCCCACGTCGTGCTCGACCAGCACGATGGCCACGTCGCGCTCGCGCAGGCGCCCGATGTGGGCGGCGAACACCTCGGCCTCGGCGGGCGACAGGCCGGAGGTGGGCTCGTCGAGCAGCAGGATGCGGGGCTCGTCGACGACGGCCCGGGCCAGCTCGACCAGGCGGGCCTGGCCGATCGGCAGCGACCCGGCCGGCGCGTGGCGCACGTCGGCCAGCCCGCAGGCCTCGATGACCTCGATGACCCGCGCCCGTCGCTCGGCCTCGCGACGGCGGCGCCCCGGCGCGCCGACGAGGTCGCCGAGCACCCCACCGCCACCGCCGTGCCACTCGAGCGCGGTCAGCACGTTGTCCTCGACCGACATGCGGCCGTAGAGCTGCACCCGCTGGAACGTGCGCCGGATGCCGAGGCGGGCGCGGCGCTCGGGCGTCGCCCTCGTGATGGCGGCGCCGTCCAGGCGGACGACGCCGCTCGTGGGCGACTGCACCCCGGAGACGATGTCGAACAGCGTCGTCTTGCCGGCCCCGTTGGGGCCGATCAGCCCGCACACCTCGCCCGGCGCGACCGCGAGGGACACGTCGTTCAGCGCGTGGACGCCCCCGTAGCGCTTGGTCACGCCGTCGAGCTCGAGCACGGGCGTCCCCGCGGCCGCGGTCGCGCTCATAGCTTCGGCAGCACCTCGTCGACGAACAGCTCCAGGCCGGCCCGCCCGAAGGCGGGGTCGAGGCCGGCCATGAGGGGCTTGAACAGCACGGTCTGGCCGGGCGGGAGCGACCGGACGTGCTCGATCGCGCCCTCCGGCGTCTCCACCCGGTAGAACCCGGAGGCCCGGGCGGCCTCGACGTCGGTGACGTCGACGTAGGGGTGGCCCTCGTGCATGGCGGCCCACTTGCCGTACTGGTTCAGCTCGTGGAGCGCGTGGGGACCGATGACGCGCCACGCCTCCTCGGGGTCGGGGTGGACGAACAGCGCCATCGGCCCGTCGTGCACGAAGACCGGACCGGGGTCGCGGCCCACCGCCGCGCACGCCTCCTGGTAGGCGGCGGCCAGGGTGCCGTCGTCGGTCGTCGGGGCGAAGGCGTCGCCGTACCGTGCCGCTCGCCGGGCCGCCGCCCGGCTGGCGCCCCCGACGACGAGCATCGGCCGGGGCCGGCTCACCGGCGGCGGCGTGACCCGCACCCGGCGGCCGCCCCAGGTCACCGGCTCGCCGGTGAGCGCCTCGGCGAAGACCGCCAGCTTCTCCTCGAAGATCGCCGCCCGGCGCCGGCGGTCGACGCCGAACATCTCGAACTCCGAGGGCACGTAGCCGGGCACGACGGTGACGACCACCCGGCCCCCGCTGAGGTGGTCGAGCACCAGCACCTCCTCGGCGGCGAGCAGCGGGTCGCGCCAGGTCAGCGTCATCGCGTTGACCGCCACGAAGGCCCGCTCGGTGCGGGCGGCCACCGCGGCCGCCATGACCAGCGGGCTGGGCAGGAAGCCGTCCTCCTCGCCGTGGTGCTCGGAGACGGCGATGCTCTGCACCCCGTGCTCGTCGGCCCAGGCGGCGAGGTCGAGCGCCGCCCGGTACAGCTCGGGTGCCGGCGTGCCGAACGACGGCGCCCGCATGTCGAGGTGCACCGTCCAGCTGACCATCTCCCCCTCCTTGCGACCCGGCCCCCAGCGGCCGCCCGCGCCCCGGCTAGCGGTCGCCGCCGCTGCGGGCGGGCAGGTCGAGGCCGAACAGCTCGATGGCGTTGCCGCGGGCGATGCGGTCGATCACGCGCTGCTCGAGGTGGCCGAACTGCCGGGCGGCGGCCTCGCGGCTGTGGGGCCAGGTGCCGTCCTGGTGCGGGTAGTCGGTCTCGAACACGACGTTGGCCTCGCCCACCTTGTCGAGGAGCTCGATGCCCACCGGGTCCTTGAAGAAGCAGCTCGTGATCTGGCGGTAGTAGTACGTCGACGGTAGCTCGGGGCAGTGGCGCTGCGAGTCGGCCCACCCCCGGTGCGTCTCCCACACGTCGTCGGCCCGCTGGAGGACGTAGGGGATCCAGCCGATCTGGGCCTCGGCGAACAGCAGCTTCAGCTCCGGGAACCGGTGGAGCACGCCCGAGAACAGCCAGTCGGTCAGGCTGTTGATGCTGTTGCCGACGAGGATGGTGGCCGCCACGGCGTCGGGGCTGTCGGGCGAGGCCTTGGGCGTCTTGGTGCCGGAGCCGATGTGCATGCACAGCACGGTGCCGGTCTCCTGGCAGGCCGCGAAGAACGGGTCCCACTCGCCCGAGTAGAAGCTGGGCAGGCCCAGGTAGGTGGGCAGCTCGCTGAAGGCGACGGCCCGCACGCCGCGCTCGGCGTTGCGCCGCACCTCGGCGACGGCGGCCTCGACGTCCCAGAGCGGGACGAGGCACAGCGGGATGAGCCGGCCGCCGCTGTCGCCGCACCACTCCTCGACCATCCAGTCGTTGTAGGCCTTGACGCAGAGCGCCGCGAGCTCGCGGTCCTTGCCCCACAGGAAGAGCTGGCCGCAGAACCGGGGCAGGTTGGGGAAGCACATCTGCGCCTCGACGCCGTTGGCGTCCATGTCGGCCAGGCGGGCGGCCGGCTGCCAGCACCCCGGCCTCATGTCGTCGTAGGTGATCGATCGCAGCTCGACCTCGTCGGCCGGGACGCCGGCGGCGGCGATCGTGCGCTTGACCGAGATGCGCTTGTCCTCGTAGCACCACCAGGCCACGAGCGGACCGTCGGTGCCGGGCTCCTCGACGTAGCCGGCGTCGACGAGCTTGACGGTGCCGGCCGGCAGCATCTCGACGTGGGGCCCGACGTCGCGGTACCGCGCCGGCAGGCGCGAGGTCCACACGTCGGGCGGCTCGACCACGTGGGCGTCGCAGTCGACGATGGGCGGGATGCGGGCGACCAGGTCGTCGATCGGCTCGGTGGGCGCAGAGACGAGCATCGTGACTCCTGACGGACGGGCGCCGAGCGGGTGATCGCATATTATATGCGACTCGTGACGCCGTCTCGGAGCTCGGCGACCCCGGTGCGGGCGGGACCGCCCCGACCGCCGCGCCCGCCCTCCGGTGCCGAGGTGGCGGCGCTCCACGTGCGGCGCATGATCTTCGAGGGCCGCCTCCGCCCCGGCGACCGGGTGCCGCAGGACGCCGTCGCCGCCGAGCTGGGCATCAGCCGCATCCCGCTGCGGGAGGCGCTCATCGCCCTGGAGCGCGAGGGCTGGGTGCGGCTCGAGGCCCACCGCGGCGC
>DATGPY010000251.1:0-2802 GCA_035304465.1 Acidimicrobiales bacterium
CCGGGAAGTTCCACGGCGTGATCAACCCGACGACGCCGACCGGCTGGCGGGTCGTCCAGCACAGCTTGTCGCCCAGCTCGGAGGGGACGGTCTCCCCCATCGCCGCCCGCCCCTGCCCGGCGACGAACGCCGCCATGTCGACGGCCTCCTGCACGTCGCCGCCGGCCTCGACGAGCACCTTGCCGGCCTCGCGGGCGACGAGGTCGGCCAGCTCCTGCTTGCGCTCGGCGAGCACGGCGCCGGCCGCGGCCACGACCTCGGCGCGGGCGGGCACGGGGACCCGGGCCCAGGCCCGCTGCGCCTCGGCGGCGCGGGCGACCGCGGCGTCGACGTCGTCCGCCGTGTGCGCGGGGAACTCGCCGACCACGTCGTCGGGCCGGGCGGGGTTGACGGAGCGGAAGGTCGTCGTCATGCCACCGTCCTCGCTCGGTGCCGGCCCGGGCCACCCACCGGGTCCGGAACAGACGTTTCACCTGACGGGCCGAACGTATCATCTCGTCCATGCCCGAGGAGGCGAGCGTCGAGGAGCTCGTCGAGCAGCAGCGGAACCACCTCCCGCCCGCCGAGCGCCGGGTCGCCGAGGTCGTGCTCCGCACCCCGGAGGCCGTCGCCTTCGGCACGGTCGCCCGGGTCGCCGAGCTGGCCGGCACGTCGGGCGCGTCGGTCGTGCGGTTCGCCACCCGGCTCGGCTTCCCGGGGTTCAGCAGCCTGCAGGCGGCGGTGCAGCGGGCCATCGGCCAGCAGCTCCGCCCGGCGGTCGAGCGCATCCGGGCCGACACCGGCCCCGACGTCGTCGCCGCCTCGCTGCCGGTCGAGGTCGGCAACGTGGAGCGGACGCTGGCGGCCGTCGACACCGCGTCGTTCGAGGCCGCGGTCGACCTGCTGGCCACCCGGCCCCGCGTGCTGGTCATGGCCGGCGAGGCCGAGGCCGGGGTGGGCGCCATGCTGGCCGGCGGCCTGTCGCTCGTCCGGGAGGGTGTCGAGCAGCTCGGCGGGTCCGACGTCGCCGTCGCCCGGCGCCTCGCGACCTGCGGCGGCGACGCGGCCCTCGTCGCCATCGACATGCGCCGCTACGAGCGCTGGGTCGTCGAGCACGCGGCCCGGGCGGCGAGCGCAGGGGCCGCGGTCGTCGCCGTCACCGACAGCCTGCTGTCGCCGCTGGCCGAGCGGGCCGCGGTCACCTTCGTCGTGTCCGCCGAGAGCGCCGGCGTCTTCGACAGCCACGTCGGCACGCTGGCGCTGTGCAACGTCCTCGTCACCGGCACCGCCCGGCGGCTGCGCCGCAGCGCCACCGAGCGGTTCGACGCGGTCGAGGCCGCCTGGCAGGCCACCGGAGCGCTGGTCGACGGCTGAGCGACCTCAGCAGCCGCGGGCCGTGACGTACGCTCGCCGGCCATGACCGTGGGCGAGGCAGGAGCAGGCACGGTGCACGCGCCGTCGGGCATGGTCGCCTCCGCCGACCACCTGGCGTCGTCGGCCGGGGTGGCGGCGCTGCGGGCCGGGGGCACCGCCGCGGACGCCGCGGTCGCCGCGGCCGCCGTCCTCGCCGTCACCCTGCAGCACCAGTGCGGCCTCGGCGGCGACCTGTTCGCCCTCGTCCACCGCCCCGGCGAGCCCGTGGCCGCCCTGTGCGCCGCCGGGCGCGCCGGGTCGGGGGCCGACGCGCTCGGCGCCCGCCTGGAGGGCCTCGACCGGCTGCCGCCGTTCGACGACGTCCGGGCCGTCACCGTTCCCGGCTGCGTCGACGGCTGGATCGAGCTGCACCGGCGCTTCGGCCGCCTGCCGCTGGCCGAGGTGCTCGAAGCCGCGATCACCTACGCCGCCACCGGGTTCCCGGCGACGACGCTGCTCGCCGCCTCCTCGCCACTGATCCTCGAGTCGAAGGGCGCCGACGACTACCTCGCCCCGGCGATGGCCGCCGGCGGGCGTCTGCGCCCCGGGGCGCTCATCCGCCGGCCGGGCGTCGCCCGCGCCCTGCAGGCCATCGCCGCCGAGGGTCGCGCCGGCTTCTACCTCGGCGCCTTCGGCGACGGCCTCGTCCGGCTCGGGCAGGGGCTGTTCACCCGCGAGGACCTCGCCCGGTCGCAGGCCGAGTGGGTCGAGCCGCTGGAGGTCGAGGTCTGGGGGCACACGGTGCACGTGCCACCTCCGCCGTCGCAGGGCTACCTCGTCGCCGCGGGCGCGGCCGTCGCCGGGGCGCTCGACCTGCCCGACGACCCGGAGGACCCCCGCTGGGCCCACCTTCTCGCCGAGGCCTCCCGGGTCGTCGCCGCCGACCGTGAGGAGGTCCTGCACGAGGCGGCCGACGGCCAGCGGCTGCTCGCCCCCGAGCGCCTCGCCGCCCGGCGGGCGCTCGTCGACCCGGACCACCGGGGGACGTCGCCCCTCCCCCTCGACCCGGGCGACACGACCGTGCTGGGCGCGGTCGACGCGGACCGGTGCGGCGTGGTGCTCATCCAGTCCAACGCCTCGGCCTGGGGCAGCCGGATCGTCGAGCCGACCACCGGGATCGTCCTGCACAACCGCGGGCTGGGCTTCCACCTGGCCGAGGGCCACCCGGCGGAGCTCGCCCCGGGGCGGCGGCCGCCCCACACGCTGGCGCCGGCGCTGGTGCGCCGGGCCGACGGCAGCCTCCGGGCGCTGGTGGGCACCATGGGCGGCGACGTCCAGCCGCAGGTCGTGCTGCAGCTCCTCGCCCGCCTGCTGCGCCACGACCAGCCACCCGGCCGGGCGCTGCGGGCCGGGCGCTGGATCCACACCCGGGGCGGGCCCCGCGCGCCGGTGGGCGGCTTCGACCTGTGG
>DATGPY010000252.1:0-3563 GCA_035304465.1 Acidimicrobiales bacterium
GACGACCTGCACCACGGCAAGCTCAACCGCGGCGTGCTCGCGGTGTCCGGATCCTGACAAGGAGAACGTTCCATGGAGTTCGGCGTCTTCGCCCAGCTGTTCGTGCCGCGATTCGAGCGCGAGCAGGATCCGAACGCGGAGCACAAGCGCATCTTCCGCAACATCGAGATCGTCAAGGCGGCCGACCGCACCGGCTTCAAGTACGTGTGGTGCCCGCAGCACCACTTCCTGTTGGAGTACAGCCACATGCCGGGGCCGGAGGCCTTCCTCGGCTACTGCGCCGCGCAGACCGAGCGGGTCCACCTCGGCTCGGCGATCCTCAACATCACCCCGCCGGTCAACAAGCCCCAGCGGGTGGCCGAGAACGTCGCCCTGCTCGACCACCTGACCAACAACCGGTTCGAGTTCGGCACCGGCCGCGGCTCGTCGACCACCGAGGTGCTCGGCTTCGACATCCCGAGCGTCGACATCACCAAGGCGATGTGGCGGGAGACGATCCGCGAGATCCCGAAGATGTGGAAGGACCGGCCCTACAGCTTCGAGGGCGAGTTCTTCCGCATGCCCGAGCGCAACGTGCTGCCCAAGCCGCACGGGCCGCTGCACCCGGCGATCTGGGTGGCCGGCGGCAGCCCCGGCACCTTCACCGAGGCCGGTGAGATGGGCCTCGGCGTCTTCTGCTTCGCCATCGGGCGGCCCACCGACATGGAGCCGTTCGTGAGCGCCTACAAGGGTGCCGTCACGCACGCCACCCCGGTCGGCGACTACGTGAACGACAACATCATGGGCGTCACGAACATGCTCTGCATGGAGGACCGGGACAAGGCCTTCGAGACGGCCGCCAACATGGGCATGAACTACTACTCGTCGCTGGCCTACCACTGGCTCGACAACGTGCCCCGGCCCAAGAACCTCCCCGAGTGGCCGAACAAGATCCCCGAGCCCACGCCGGAGGAGGTCGAGCGGCTGTCGGCCGAGGGCTTCATCGCCGTCGGCGACCCCGACGACTGCGCCCGGTCGGTGCAGCGGTGGGTCGACCTCGGCTTCGACCAGCTGACCTTCAGCCCCACCACGAACACGCTCCCCACCGAGGTCGTCATCGAGTCGATGGAGCTGTTCGGGCGCGAGGTCATCCCCCGCTTCGACAAGGATCCGGAGCACTCCACGACCAGGTACCGTCGCGAGGCGGCGGCCCGCCTCTCCGGCTGAGCCGCCGGCACAGCAGCAGGGGGACCGACTCAGGGGGGCTGGCGATGTCGACCGTGCCGCGCACCTTCAACATGGCCGACGTGTGGGAGATGGCGGCGGACGCCGTCCCCGAGCGCGAGGCCCTCGTCGTGGGGGAGCAGCGGCGCACCTACGCGCAGCTCGAGGAGCGGGCCAACCGCCTGGCGCACCACTTGGCGCACCGCGGGATCGGGCCGGGCGACCACGTCGCCCTCTACCTCGAGAACTGCGCTGAGTACGTCGAGGCGATGCTCGCGACCTGGAAGCTGCGGGCGGTCGCCATCAACGTCAACCACCGCTACGTGGCCGGCGAGCTGGCCTACCTGCTCGACAACAGCGACTCGGTGGCGGTGCTCACCCAGCCGTCGCTGCTGGGCACCGTCGAGTCGGTCGTCGGCGAGCTCGACGACGTCCGCTTCGTCCTCGTCACCGGCGACGACTACGAGGCCGCGCTCGCCGCCACCTCGCCCGAGCGGCCCGTCGTGCCCGGCCGGGGCGACGACGACCACTACATCATGTACACGGGCGGCACGACCGGCATGCCCAAGGGTGTCGTGTGGCGCCATGCGGACGCCTTCTTCGCCTGCATCGGCGGCGGCGACCCCACCCGCCTGGAGGGCCCGGTCGAGCGGCCCGAGGAGCTGCCGGGCCGGATCACCGACCAGCCGGTCTGCTACCTGCCGGTGGCGCCGCTCATGCACGCCGCCGCCCAGTGGACGACGCTGTCGTGGCTGTTCCAGGGCAGCAAGGTCGTGCTCATGCCGGGCGGGCCGCTCGACCCCGACGCCGTGTGGCGCACGATCGGCGCCGAGGCCGTCAACCTGCTGACCGTCGTCGGCGACGCCGTCGCCCGGCCGCTGCTCGACGCCTGGGAGCGGGCGGTCGCCGAGGGGCGGCCCTACGACATCTCGTCGCTGTTCTCGCTCTCCAACGGCGGCGCGCCCATGGCCCCGGCCACCCGCGAGCGCATCTTCGCCACGCTGCCCCAGCTGGTCGTCACCGACGGCTTCGGCTCCTCCGAGGCCGGCACCCAGGGGGCCATGCGGGTCGAGCCCGGGCAGCAGCGTGGCGACGCCAGCCTCGTGCGGTTCGACCAGCCGACGAAGCCGACGATCGTCGTCGGGCCCGACGGCCGCGAGGTCGAGCCCGGCTCGGGCCAGGTGGGGCAGGTGCTCGCCGGCGGCCACCTGCCGCTCGGCTACTACAACGACCCGGAGAAGACCGCGGCGACCTTCGTCGAGCGTGACGGTCGCCGGTGGCTGATCACCGGCGACATGGCCACCGTCACGGCCGACGGCGCCATCGAGCTGCTGGGCCGTGGGTCGGAGTCGATCAACACCGGCGGCGAGAAGGTCTTCCCCGAGGAGGTCGAGGGGGTCCTGAAGGCCCACGACGACGTCTACGACTGCCTCGTCGTCGGCGTGCCCGACGAGCGCTGGGGCAGCGCGGTCACCGCGGTCGTGCAGCCGGCGCCCGGCGCCTCGCCGACGCTGGAAGCGCTCGTCGCCCACTGCAAGGCGTCCCTCGCCGGCTACAAGGCCCCCAAGCACCTGGTGGTCGTCGACCGGATCGTCCGCTCGCCCTCGGGCAAGGCCGACTACCGCTGGGCCCGAGAGGTCGCCGAGAAGGCCGTGGCGCCGGCCTGACCGACCGGCGCCGGTCGCCGGGACCGGTCAGCCGCCGTAGCAGTAGGCGCGCCACTCCCCGGTGCGGGGGAGCGGGCACAGCGCGCCCGCGGCCCGCAGCATCCAGTCGAGCACCTCGTCGAGGGCGTCGGCGGTGACCGCCGGCGGCGGGACGACGACGATGCCCCGCTTGGCGTGGTCCTGCACCCGCTGCCATCCCGGGGGCAGCGGGACGCCCCGCTCGGCCAGGACCTCCAGCGCCCGCGGCCCCTGGCCGTGCTCGACGCCGACCTGGGCCGGCCGGCGGCCCCCAGGCGTCGTCCACGTGGCCAGCGGCACCGTCGGGCCCCGGCCACCGATCAGCGACGACAGCAGCGACCGGGGCGGGGGCTCGTCGACGTCGAGGCCGGGCGAGAGGTTGACCCAGCCGGCGCCGGCCGCGGCCATGGCGACCATGCGCTCGACCACCGGCGCACGGTGCTGCTCGTCGAAGTCGAGGACGACCGGCTCGCGCCCGGGCACGGCGCCACGATACGGGGCGCCGGGCCGGTGCCGGACCGGCGCCGCGGTGCACCACGTCGAGTGGCGGGCCGCGCCCGGCCCTGACCTATGGTCAGGCGGTGCGGGCGACATGGCTGCTGCGCGCGTCCGTCGGTCTCACCCTCCTCCCCCTGGCGATCTCGGCGGTCCACCTGCTGGTCGTCGAGCGACGGT
>DATGPY010000253.1:0-4084 GCA_035304465.1 Acidimicrobiales bacterium
CCTCGGCGTCGGTGCGCCAGTAGTCCTCGTTGCGGACCACCGTGAGGTGGTCGTTGACCTTCCACTCCTCGAGCTTGAACGGCCCGGTGCCGATGAGGTTGCTCGCGCAGGTCTCCGGGTCGTCGAGCTGGGCCTGGGCGATGATCCCGAGGCGCCCGCTGGAGTAGAGGAACGAGGGGAACGACGGCCAGGGCCGCTTGGTGGTGACCTGCAGCGTCAGCTCGTCCACGACGTTGACCGTGTCGATGTCGGCCAGGACGAACTGGAACAGCAGCGAGGTCCGGCCGGGGTACTGCCCGCGGTAGGCGTCGAGGTTGTTCTTCACGACCTCGGCGGTGAGCGGGCTGCCGTCGTGGAACCGGATGCCGGGGCGCAGCCGGATGGTCCAGTCGGTGTAGCTCGGGTCGGCGGTCACCGACTCGGCCAGGAACGGCACGAACTCGCCGTCGCCGTTGGGCACGGTGAGCGTGTCGTAGATGGCCCGGGCCACCTGGATGCCGGCGATGGCGAGCTGGCCCTCGGGGAGGCACCAGCCGTTGGTGGTCTCGGCCTCCAGCCCGTAGACCATCTTCCCGCCGTACTGCGGCGGGCCGGCGTCGGCGTCGTCGTCGTCGCCCCCGGACACCTGGGTGGCGCCCGTCTCGACGCTCGCGCACGCGGACGCGACGAGGGTGAGGGCGCTCAGTGCGAGCAGCCACCGTTGCCACCGCCGTCCGCCACCTGTGCGACAGATGCCCGTACGTTGCACGCGTCTCGACCCCGTCCTCGTCGTGGGATCCCCAGGGGTGACCGTCGTCACGTCCCTCCAGCGGCGGTCACCGTACGGGCGTCGTTGGACAGACGTCAACACGAGACGTGACGTTTGTTACCCAACCGTCACTACGACGCCCGGGCGCGCGCTCCCCGCGAGATCCCTTGCCGTCCGGCGCCGGGAGGCGCACCCTGGTCGTGAGGCGCGCACGGAGGTCCGACGATGGCGAGCACCCGCGCACCCGAGCGGTCCGGCGAGATCGGTCCCGTCCGGCGGGAGATCATCTTCGAGCCGCTGCCCGAGCGGCCCGCCCCCCAGGAGCCGCAGCCTGCGGAGCCGGCCCCGACCGAGCCCCGGCGAGGTGACCCGGCCCCGGCCCGATGAGCCAGATCTCCGACGCGTGCGGCGGCGGTGATGGCGGCCGGGCCCTGGTGCCCGGCACGCTGCGGGGCTACCGCACCTGGCGCCTGCAGCGCCGGCCGCCGGCGGACGGCGCGCTGCCGCTCACCTCGGTGACCCGCCGGGTCGGCTGGCCCGTGACGCTGAGCGCCGAGTGCACGCCGCCCGAGCCGCTCACCGACGGCCTGCCCGAGGGGGCCGGCGCCCACCGGGCCCCGACGGCCGGCTGCCGGTGCGGCATCTACGCCTGGTACGACCCCGACGACGCCGACATCCTCCGGGCCCGGGTGTTCGGGGTGGTCCAGGCCTCCGGCCTCGTCGTCCTGGGGGAGCGGGGGTTCCGGGCCGAGCGGGCGACGATCGCCGCGGTCGTCACCCGGAACCGGCGCCTCGCCCGGGCCTGCGAGCGGGCCGGGGTCGCGGTCTACCGCCGCAAGCGCGACCTGCTCGCCGACCACCCGCCCGAGGACCTGACCGCGCTCCTCGGGCCGCGGCCGGCCCCCGCCGGTGGCCACCACCCGGTGACGCCGCCCCAGCGGTTGTCGGCCTTCGACGGCGTCGTGCTGGCGGCGATGCTCACCCGCCTCGCCGTCATCGTCCTGGCGGTCGTGACCCTGCCCCCGCTGCCGGCGGTCATGGCCGCGGCGGCCGCCCACGCCGGCGTGCTGGCCTTCCTGGCCGCCCGGGCCGCCCGGTGAGCCGGCCGGCCCGCGCCCGACCGGACGACGTCAGCGGCGCCGGGCCAGGGTCAGGCCGTCGAAGGCGGGCAGGATCACGGCCTCCACCCGCTCGTCCGCGGCCACGGCGTCGTTGAAGGCCCGCAGCGCCTGCACCGAGGGGTCGTCGGCGTCGGCGTCGAGGATGCGGCCGGACCAGAGCACGTTGTCGGCCAGCAGCAGGCCGCCCGGCCGCACCCGCGGGACGAGCTCGTGCCAGTAGTCGAGGTAGCCGCCCTTGTCCGCGTCGACGAACGCAAGGTCGAAGCCCGGCTCCGGGGGCAGCGCCCGCAGCGTCTCCAGCGCGGGGCCCAGCCGCAGCTCGATGCGGTCGGCGAGGCCGGCCCGCGCCCAGGCCTCCCGGGCGATCGCCGTCCACTCCTCGCTGCGGTCGCAGCAGATCAGCCGGCCGCCGGGCGCCAGCCCCCGGGCGATGCACAGGGCCGAGTACCCGGTGAACGTGCCCACCTCGATCGCCCGGGTGGCGCCGACCAGGCGGGTGAGGAGGGTCAGGAGCTGACCCTGGTCGGGGCCGATCTGCATGCCGGCGACGTCGCCGAGGGCGCGCGTGCGCGCCCGGAGGTCGGACTGCACCTCGTCGAGGGGCCAGCTGCCCCGGGCGACCGCGTAGTCGACCAGCTCGGCCGTGACCGGCAGGATCCGGACGTCGCTCATGGCCCGACGCTACTGCCGCGGTCCGGCGCCGGCGCCGAGGCGCTCACAGCTCGAGCGACCGGGCGATGATCTCCTTCATGATCTCGGTCGTGCCCCCGTAGATGCGGGTGACCCGGGCGTCCGCGTAGGCGCGGGCCACCGGGTACTCCGCCATGTAGCCGTAGCCGCCGTGCAGCTGCACGCAGACGTCGATCACCCGGCCCTGCAGCTCGGTGCACCACCACTTGGCCATCGAGGCCTCGGCGGTCGTGAGCTCGCCGGCGTTGAGGGCGAGGACGCAGCGGTCGATGAACGTCTGGGCGATCTCGATCTCGGTGGCCGCCTCGGCGAGCCGGAACCGGGTGTTCTGGAAGCTGCCGACCGGCTGCCCGAAGGCCCTGCGCTCGCGGACGTAGGCCAGGGTCTCCTCGAAGGCGGCCCGGGCCGCGGCCACACCGGTGGCGGCGATGGAGAGCCGCTCCTGCGGCAGGTTCTCCATGAGGTAGCGGAACCCCTGGCCCTCCTCGCCGAGGCGGTTGGCGACCGGCACCCGCACGTCGGTGAAGAACAGCTCGGCGGTGTCCTGGGCGTGCAGGCCGATCTTCTCGAGGTTGCGACCCCGCTCGAAACCCGGCATGCCCCGCTCGACCACCAGCAGCGAGATGCCGCCGTGGCGCTGCGACGGGTCGGTCTTCACCGCGGTGATCACCAGGTCGGCGTTGATGCCGTTGGTGATGAAGGTCTTCGACCCGTTGACCACGTAGCAGTCGCCGTCGCGGACCGCCGTCGTCGCCATCGACGCCAGGTCCGAGCCGATGCCGGGCTCGGTCATGGCGATGGCGGTGATCAGCTCGCCCGAGGCGATGCCCGGCAGCCAGCGGGCCTTCTGCTCCTCGGTGCACAGCGACAGGAAGTAGGGGAGGCAGATGTCGTTGTGCAGCGTCCAGCCCAGGCCGGCGGCGTTCACCTTGGCCCGCTGGATCTCCTCGGCGATGACGAGGTTGTAGCGGAAGTCGTCGACCCCGCCGCCGCCGTACTCGGCGGGCACGGCCATGCCGAGGAAGCCGTGGGCGCCCGCACCGGTGAACAGCGACCGGTCGACGATGCCCTGCCGCTCCCAGCGGTCGTTGTGGGGCACGACCTCGTTCTCGATGAACCGTCGGACGCTCGCGCGGAACAGCTCGTGCTCGTCGGTGAACAGCGTGCGGCGCACCGGGCGACCGTACCGCGCGCCGGCCGGCGTCCGATCGGCGGGTCGCGGCGGTAGGGTTGTCGACGAAGGTGACGGAAAATCGGGGCGCGGACATGACCGAGGCGAGGGCCCACGACGATCCGGCCGGGCCCGACACGCCACCCAAGCGGGGCCCGGGGCGGCCACGATCGCAGCCGCTCGAGATGCAGCGGCGGGCCGTGCTCGACGCCGCGCGCCCCGTGTTCGCCAACCAGGGCTACCACGGCGCGACGATCGAGGCGATCGCCCGGGGCTGCGGCATCCCGCGCCCGACCGTCTACGAGATCTTCGGCGGCAAGGACGCGCTGTTCGCCGCCGTGCTCGACGACGCCG
>DATGPY010000254.1:0-17329 GCA_035304465.1 Acidimicrobiales bacterium
GTCAGACCGAACCTGCTGACCCGCTTGCGCAGCTCGAGGGCGGCCTTGGGGTTGGCGGCGAGCGCCGGGGCGTGCGCGAGGCGGGCCTGCTGGCGGTCGCGCAGGGCGAGGGCCCGGTCGAAGTAGGCCTGCTCGTGGGGCAGGTCCGGATGCATGCCTCGCTCTCCCCCAGGACTGGACGGCTGCGTCGCCGACGACTGCCCGCCCGCGCGCGCGGTGGGGAGACTACCGCGCTCGCACCGTGCGCTCTCACGCTCCGAGGCGGCCCGAGCTCGACCGACGCGAGGTGTGACGGACCACCGGTGGCTCGGCGCCGCGGCCGGGCGGTCGCCACATGTGACGACCCGTCAGGTGCAGGTCGTCCCCGGCGGCCCGGCACGGCATAGTTGCGTCGTGAACCTCTCGCTCGTCGACCGGTGCGCGCAGTTCGCCCGGGCCCAGACGCTCGACCCGTCGGGCACGGCCGGCTCGTACCGCGGCTACGTCGCGATCGACGTGCCGCTGCCGTGGCCCAACGACATCGCCGAGCACCCGACGGTCGCGCCGGTGGCCGGCGCGCTCGCGTCGGCGGGCGTGCGGGTCCAGGGCACCGTCCCCGACCCGAGCGACGGCGAGGGGAGCCGCATGGTGACGTTCCTGCGCCCGCCGGGCCCGTTCGTGGCCTACGAGGCCGCGACCTGGCGGCTCGACCCCGGCGACGCCACGGCGGCGCTGGCCGCGATCGCCGCCTCGGCCACGGCGGGCGGCGCGCTCGACGGCGGCCCGGCGACCCTCGTCGCCGAAGGTGACGCCGCCGGCCGGCTCGTGCTGGTGTGCACCCACGGGTCGCGCGACGCCTGCTGCGGCTCGTTGGGCACCCGCCTGGCCCGGTCCCTGCCGGGGCTCGGCCCCGGCGTGCAGGTGCGGCGGACGAGCCACACCGGCGGGCACCGCTTCGCCCCCACCGCGCTGCTCCTGCCCGAGGGCACGGCCTGGGCCTACCTCGACATGGACACGCTCGTGGCGATCGCCGACCGCACGCTGGATCCGGAGCTGGCCGCCCGCACCTACCGGGGCTGCACCGGTCTCGAGGGGCCCGAGGTGCAGGCGGTGGACGGCGCCGCGCTCCGGGAGGTCGGCTGGGCCTGGCTCGACCACCGGCGGAGCGGCACCGTGGTCGAGCGCGACGGCGACCGCAGCCTGGTCCGGCTCGAGGGCGAGGACCCCGACGGGCGGCGCCGGGCCTTCGAGGCGACCGTCGAGGTCGCCCGGGTCGTGCCGGTCCCCGACTGCGGCAAGCCGATCGACCAGGCCCGCAAGTCGGCGCCCGAGCTGCGGGTGCGCGACCTCCGCGCCGTGTGACCTCGGCGTGGCGGCGGCGCACCCGGCCCGAAAAGCAAGCTGACCAGGGCAGGTCGCCCTGGTCAGGTGGTGGGCCGTAAGGGACTCGAACCCCTGACCCCCTGCGCGTCATGCAGGTGCTCTAGCCAGCTGAGCTAACGGCCCGACGGGATGTTGCAACCTAGCACAACGCGACGCCGGTCCCACACCGCCGGGGGGCGGGATCGGCGCCGGATCGCCCGGGGCCGGGCGCCGCCGTGTCACGGACGACCGGTAACCTGGGATCACCCTGTGCTGGGAGGTGCAGACGCTGTCCGAGTCCACGCCTGAACCGCTGTCCGCCGAGCTCGCGCCGTTCGTCGCCCAGGCCCGCGCGCGCCTCGCCCAGGCGACCCGCGGGCTCGACGACGAGGCCGCCGTCGAGCGCCTCGAGCAGCTCGTGGCCCAGACCCACATCGAGGCGTCCCGGCTCGGCCTGACGCTGCCGCGGGTCGACGAGGTGCGGACCCTCCCGCTCGGCGACGGACAGGTCGTCGTGGTCCGGGCCGTCGAGGCGGACGACCAGGGCTGACGGCCACCGACGGTCCCGGACCGGCCGGCCCGGCCGGCGCCGGGCGGCCTCAGAGGTTGCCCCGGGCCGCCTGCGCCCGCTCGATCGCCTCGAACAGCGCCTTGAAGTTGCCGGCGCCGAAGCCGGTGGCGCCCTCCCGCTGGATGATCTCGAAGAACACCGTCGGGCGGTCGCACACGTTCTCGGTGAAGATCTGCAGCAGGTGCCCGTCCCGGTCGCGGTCGACCAGGATCCCGAGCTCCTGCAGGTCCGCCCACGGCAGGTCGACGTCCGCCATCCGCTCCCGGGCGTCCTCGTAGTACTCGGGCGGCACGGTCAGGAACCGGACGCCCCGGTCGCGCAGGGCCCGCACGGTCGCCACGATGTCGGCCGTGCGCAGCGCGATGTGCTGGACGCCGGGCGACCGGTAGTAGTCGAGGTACTCCTCGATCTGGGACTTGCGCAGCCCCTCGGCCGGCTCGTTGATCGGGAGGACGACCGAGTCGTGGTTCCAGACCACGGTCGACATGAGCGCCGAGTACTGCGTGGAGATCTGGTCGTCGTCGAAGTGGACGAGCCGGTCGAAGCCGAGGACCCGGCAGTAGTACTCGACCCAGTCGTCGAGCCGGCCCTTCTCGACGTTGCCGACGACGTGGTCGTAGCGGGTGAGCCCGACCGCGGGCCCGGGCGGCGCGGTGAGCGTCGCCGGGGCGAAGCCCGGTGCGAAGGGGCCGCTGTAGCCCGAGCGGTCGAGGAAGGTGTGGACCGTCTCGCCGTAGGTGCGGATGGCCGCGTGGTGGATCGCACCGTCGTCGTCGCTGTCGGTCGCCGGCGAGCGCTCGGGCAGCCCGCCTCGGGCGACGGCGGCCTCGTAGGCGGCCGCGACGTCCGCCACCCGGAAGCAGACGTCGCGCACGCCGTCGCCGTGCGTGCGGACGTGCTCCGCGATCGGCGAGTCGGGCGTGAGGGCACCGGTCACCATGAAGCGCACCTCGCCCTGTTCGAGGACGTACGACACGCGGTCCCGCCGGCCCGTCTCGGGCCCGGCGTAGGCGACGAACTTGAAGCCGAAGGCCGAGGCGAGGAACGCGGCGAAGGCGCGGGCGTTCCCCACCCACCACTCGACGTGGTCGATGCCGGCGAGCACCGGCGGCTGGTGGCGGTCGGCGGCGTCCTGGCGCCGGGCCGTCAAGGTCTCACCCATCTCGAGCCCCCCGAGGTGTCGATCGTCGATCCGGCCACCCAGGAAAGGCGTGGCGGGCAACCACGTCAACAGTTGGCCAAAGGACTGTACAGATTGGCCAGCAATGTGCCGTATGTGGTAGACACATTGCCCATGTTGCCCAGGGGAATCGATGCGCTCGACGCCCGGCTCATCAGGGCGCTGTGCGACACGCCCCGCGCCGGCGTGATGGAGCTCGCCCGCCAGCTCGGCGTCGCACGCGGGACGGTACAGGCGCGCCTCGACAAGCTCCAACAGCGGGGCGTCATCGTCGGCTTCGACCCCGACCTCGACCTGCGGGCGATGGGCTACGAGGTCCTGGCCTTCGTCAGCCTCGAGATCGCCCAGGGCCGGCTCGACGACGTCTGCTCGCACCTCCGGGAGATCCCCGAGGTCCTCGAGATCCACTCGGTCACCGGACCAGGCGACCTGCACTGCCGCGTCGTCGCCCACACCAACGAGCACCTGCAGGCGGTCATCGGGCGCATCCTCGAGGTGGCAGGGATCGATCGCACGACCACGCAGATCGCGCTGACCGAGCAGCTCCGGTACCGCGTCCTGCCGCTCGTCGGGCTCGCCATCGACGCCGAGCCCGACCGCCGGCGCCCCGTCACCCGCTGAACGGGCCGCCCGGGCGCGCCCCTGGGTCACCGGCCGCCGCTCACCCCGGCACGCCCCCGCCCGGCCCGTCCGCCCCGGCCTCGCCCTCGACCGGAACCAGGTCGGCCAGGCCGGTCACCGCGAGGAGCGCCCGCAGGTCGGCCCCCACGTTGCGCAACGCCACCCGCCGCCCCCGCCGGCGGGCCGCGAGCTGGAGGCGGGCCAGCGCCTCGAGCGCCACCACGTCGGGCCGCCGGAGGCCACCCACGTCGCACACGACCCCCTCGACGGCGGGGTCGTCCAGCACCTCCCGCAGCCGCGCGCACAGGAGCGGCACGTCCCCGGGGCGGATCCGTCCCCCGACCGCCACCACGACCGTGCGCGGGGCGGCCGGGCGGTCGCCCCGCCCCGATCCCCCGGTCTCGTCACGACCAGCCACGCGCCTCCATCGGTCCTGCCTCCGCCCGCTCCGACCGGCGCGCGCCGCCGAACTCATCGGGTCCGGCCGTCGACGTCCGCGAATTAATGTTCGACGTTTCGCGCGTCGCAGCGCGCGGTTCGCGTGCCGACGGCGTAGCCTGCGGGGGCGGTCGCAGCCCGAAGTTCGCTCGGCCGCTCGGTTCAGACAGATAGGCAGAGTGACATGGCAATCGGCACGGTGAAGTTCTTCAACGCCGAGAAGGGCTACGGCTTCATCTCGCGCGACGGGATGGACGACGTCTTCGTCCACTACTCCAACATCCAGGGCCAGGGCTATCGCACGCTCGAGGCCGGCCAGCAGGTCGAGTTCGAGATCGGCCCCGGCCGCAAGGGCGACGAGGCGCAGAACGTCCGGGTGGTGTGAGCAGGCGTGTCACGCCGGCGCACCACCTTCGGGAAGCTCCAGCGAGATCGCGACAAGCAGGCCAAGCAACGGGCCAAGCAGCAGCGACGCGCTGAGCGGGCCGAGGCGTCGGCCGCGGCGGCCGGGGACACCCCGGCACCCGAGGTCGACGAGTCGACCGTGCTCGCCCAGCTCGCCGACCTGCACGCGGCCTTCGACGACGGACGCATCAGCTTCGACGACTTCGAGCTGCGCCGTGCCGAGCTGACCAGCCAGCTGCGGATCGACTGACGCGACCCGGCATGCGTGGAGGCGAGCGCCCGGGGCATCGGCCCCGGGCGCTCGTCGTCGCGGCCTGGAACGCAGGCGGGACGCCACCGCGGAAGATGCGGAAGATCCTGTGTAGCGCTCCGACGCCCGGGTAGCTGGGGGCCGAAGCCAAAGCACGAACGCGGAGGCACCCGTGCACACTCTCAGCTCACCCACCACCACCCGGGCTCGTCGGTCGGACCGGACCGAACGAGACCCCGCCAGAGACGCCGAACGGTTCCGCCGCTACCGCCGCACGCGCGACCGCGCGTTGCGGAACGAGCTGATCGAGGAGCACCGGTGGCTGGCCCTCCACTGCGCCAAGCGCTTCGCCAACAAGGGCGAGCCGCTCGACGACCTCGTGCAGGTCGCGATGCTCGGCGTCCTCAAGGCCGTCGAACGCTACGACCCCGACTACGGCGCCACGTTCGCCACCTTCGCCGTCCCGACGGTGACCGGCGAGCTGCGCCGCCACTTCCGCGACACCACCTGGGCCGTCCACGTGCCCCGGCGGGCCAAGGACCTCCAGCACACCGTCAAGGTGGCCGTCGAGGACCTCGCGCAGGTCCACGGCCGCTCCCCCACCGTCGAGGAGATCGCCCGCCAGGCGAACATCCCGGTCGAGGACGTCCTGGGCGCCCTGGAGGCGGCCCGCTGCTACCGCAAGACCCCGCTCGCCGTCTCGCACGACGACGACGGTGACGGCGAGGACATGTCCGTCCTCGGCACCGTCGACCGCAACCTCGACGCCGTCGAGGCCGCCGAGACCGTGCGGACGCTGCTCGCCAAGCTCCCGGCTCGCGAGCGGCGGATCCTCGAGCTCCGCTACATGCACGGCCTCACCCAGTCCCGCATCGCCGAGCTCGTGGGCGTCAGCCAGGTGCAGGTGTCCCGGCTGCTCCGGGCCACCCTCGACCGGCTGCACGACTCGCTCACCGACACTGCCGGAAGCTGCGCGGTGTGACCATGTCCGTCTGCCAGCTCATCTCCTTCGCCGACGGCCCGGACCGGGTCCTGCTCGACATCGTGCCGCTCGAGCGGCTCCACATCGACGGGACCTCGGTTCCCCGGGGGACGCCGCTCACGATGAGCTTCATCCCCAGCGAGGACCCCCAGGAGCACCGGGAGATGATCGCCCTGTTCGACCGGTGGACCGACGACGACGGCATCCTCGACCTCGACGTCGTGGTCACCAGCGAGGTCGGCGGGTTCCGCTACGTGTTCACCCACGAGGACGAGCAGCTCGTCCTCGACGTGCGGACCTGAGCGCGGCCCGGGGCCGCACGCCGACGGCGCGAACGGGGAGACTGGGGACGTGGAGGTGGCAGCCGCCCTCGCGGCGATCGACGACACGACGTTCGCACTCGACGGCCAGGCGGGCGTGCGCCTCCTGGCCGCCGCGCTCCTGGGAGGGGCCGTCGGCCTCGAACGGGAGGCGAGCGACCAGGCGGCCGGCCTGCGCACCCACATCGCCGTCGCCCTGGGCGCCTCGCTGTTCGGCGTGATCTCGACCCTGGGGTTCGTCGAGTTCGACCGCGACCGGGCCGTCACCGTGCTCCAGGCCGACGTCACCCGGGTCGCGTCGAACGTCGTCGTGGGCATCGGCTTCCTCGGCGCCGGCGTCATCTTCCGCCGGGGTGGCACGATCCGCAACCTGACCACCGCCGCGAGCCTGTGGGTGGTCGCCGCCATCGGGCTGGCGTGCGGCGTGGGCGACGTCACCACCGCGGCGATCGCCGCCGCGGTGCTGCTCGTCAGCCTCGTCGTCCTCCGCCCGGTGCGGACCTACGTCCGCCACCGCTGGGGCCGGCGCACCGTGGAGGTCGTCGTGCACCTGCACCCGCACGTCCGCTTCGAGTCCGTCATGGACCGCGTCCTCGAGTCGAGCGACGTCGAGACCGGCGGGTACTCGATCCGCCGGGACGGCGAGCTGCTCGAGGTGTCGCTCGAGGCGTCGGGGCGCACCCCCACGGTGCAGCGGTGGATGGCCAAGCTCGCCGACGACCCGGACGTCGCCCGGGTCGAGCAGCGCTGAGGCCCGGACGGCAGGACCGGGCCGGCGACAGCGGCGGCCGGGCGTGCCACCATGTCAGCTCGACCGGTGACCTCCCCAACCGACCGCCGCACCCTGGAGCGCCCATGAGCGACACCCCCGACCCGATCACGATCACGACCCGCCGGGCGGACGACGGGGTCGTCGTCAGCGTGGCCGGGGAGCTCGACCTGCACTCGGCGAGCGCGCTCACCGATGCCGTCCAGCGGGTGCTGGACGAGCACCCCGGCGAGACGATCGCCCTCGACGCCTCCGGGCTGTCCTTCGCCGACTCGGCCGGCCTGCGGGCGCTGCTGGTCGCCCACGGCGACGCAGGCGAGCGCAACGTCGCCTTCCGGATCGTGCGGCCGTCCGAGCCCCTCGAGCGCCTGCTGGAGATGACCGGGCTGCGCGAGATGCTCTGCGCGCCCGGTTGAACGTCGCGGTCGAGGGTTTCAGCCGACGCCGCTCGCCCGCACGTGCTTGCGGGCGACCAGCTCGACGTTGCCGTCGACGTGGTCGAGCGTGTGGCCGTCGGTCACCACGTCGAGGATCTGGTCGCTGAGCGACATGCGCTCGTCGTCGATGGCGCCGTCCGTCGACGCCCGGGTCGAGGCCCGCACGACGAGGCTGTCGCGGCCGAGCTCGAAGGACAGGCGGATGGGGTGGCCGTCGCCCATCTCGATGAGCGTGCTGCACAGCTCGTCGACGGCGATGCGGAAGTCCTCGACCTCCTCCAGCGGGAGGCCACACGTGCTCGCGACGCCGCTGGCCATGAGCCGAGCCAGCCGCATGTAGCGGCTGTCCGCGGGCACCGACAGCTCGATGCGACCGTCGTCCGTGTTCATCGTCCTACTTTCCGCACGTCGGGGTTTGAGCTACCCAACGGACGCCCTGGTCAGACGCACGTCGGCTCGGTGTCGTCATGGGGCGGACAGCACGAGCACCGCTCCGCCCCCCGGGAGCCGGTGCGCCGTCAGAGTGCGATCGCCGTCCGGGATGTCGATCACGTCCGCCTCCCCGGCCAGGCCCGCCTCCAGCTTCTCGACCACGCCGTCGGCCAGCACGGAGACCAGCGGCCGGCCCACGGCGGCGCCGTCCATCCGCCCGGCCACCGCGCTCAGCCCGATGATCCGCCGGTCGCCGTCGACCACCACCACCGGCACCCCGCAGACGCCGAGGAGGACGTCGACGACGTTCTCCAGCACGTCGACCCGGTGCCGCTCGGCCACGAGCTCGTCGGCGGCGCGCTCGAGCGTCGCCGTCGCCTCCTCGAGCCGGCCGCGCAGCTCGGCGAGCAGGGCGGCCGTCCGCGCGGCCTTCGCCGAGGTGCCGGTGTCCGGGGAGGTCGTCATGGTCGACCGCATCGTAGGAGGCGCAACGCGCGCTGCCCTACCCCGCGCGGCGGCGGTTGATCCCGCGAGCGGCGGGCGTGTAGGGACCCCGCCGATCGGGAATGTCGTCACCGATGCCGTCACCGCCGCTCCCCCTCGAGGTGCGCCGCGCCCGTCGCGCCCTCGAGCGCTACGGGGAGGCACGCGATCGGGCCGAGGCGCTCCTCACCATCCCCTGCGACACCGTGCCCCGCACCCACCTGGCCGGCACGGCCCGGCGGCCGGTCGTCGAGCCCGAGCTGTGGCGGCTGCACGTCCGCTACGCCCGCACCCGCGACCCCGCCACCCTCTCCGAGTTGGTCGAGCGCTACCGGCCGCACGCCGAGGCCCAGGCCCGACACGCCTACCGCCACGGCGAGCCCATCGACGACCTGACGCAGGTCGCCTACGAGGCCCTGGTCCGCGCGCTCCACCGGTTCCGCCCCACGCTGCGGACGCCGTTCCTCGCCTTCGCCAAGCCCACGATCGTCGGATCGCTGCGCCGGCACGTCCGCGACCACGGCTGGGCCATCCGGGTCCCCCGCCGGGTCCACGAGCTGGCCAGCCCGACGCGGGACGCCACCGAGCTGCTGACCCACGACCTCGGCCGGCCGCCGACGCCCGCCGAGATCGCCGACTTCCTGGGCGTCGACGAGCGCGAGGTGCTCGCGGCGAAGGTGGCCGAGGACGTGCGCACGACGACGTCGCTCGACGCCCCCGACAGCGCCAGCGGCCTGCAGACCGACCAGGTCGTCGGGCTCCCCGACCGGGGCTTCGCCGGCATCGAGAACCGCACGGCGCTGGCCCAGAGCCTGGAGCGGCTCTCCGACGACCACCGGTCGCTGCTGCACATGTACTTCGTCGAGGAGCGAACGCAGACCCAGATCGCCGAGGTGCTCGGCTGCAGCCAGATGCAGGTCTCCCGACTGCTGCGCAAGGCCGTCCGCCAGCTGCGCCGGCACATGCTGGGCACCTGACGCGCGCCCGGGGCGCGCGTCCGTGGTGGGCCGACCGCTGCGCCCGCCGGTGGTCAGGCCGCCCGCGGGCGGTGCTCGATGCGCCGCTCGACGGTGCGGCCCCGCGCCATCACGAGGATCAGGGCGAGCAGCACCCCGCCGACGGCGAGGGTCGTCGCCCAGCCGCGCTCGAGGGCGAGCTCGCGGTCGACCAGCTCGGGCTCGACGGCGGCGATCGCGGCCCCGATCCCGGCGACCAGGGCGACGACGGCGGCCAGCACGCGGGCGCCCGCGAGCCCGGCGAGCACGAGCAGGGCGCCGACGCCCACCTCGAGGGCGTCGAGCAGCGGCGTGTGGTCGATCCCGACGACCTGCACGACCGGGTCGTACCAGGACGAGTCGACGCCGGCTCGCACGAGGGCGATGGAGCCGAGCACGATCAGGCCGACGCCGGCGGCCACCGCCAGCATCGACGCGACGTCGAAGCGGTCGCGGACCGTCTCGACCGTCTCGTCGCCGGACACCGGGTCACCCCGGTCGAGCTCGGCGTCCTGCCGGCGGGCGACGTCGTCGCGGCGGTGGGTCCAGGGCATCGTGGTTCCTCCCGGTGGGCTGCGTGGACCTGCTTCCCCGCACGCCGCGCGCGAAACCCCACCACCCCGGCTACGGGCGGCCGCCGTCGCCGCCGCGGGGCCGGACGTGCAGCCGCACCACCGTGCCGGCGGTCGAGGTCCGCAGCTGGACGAGGTCGCACACCTGGTTGGCGATCCACAGGCCCCAGCCGCCCACGTGCCCGGGGGCCGGACGGACCCGCCCGGCCAGCGGGTCGGCCACCCGGCCACGATCGCGGATCTCCACGACGGCGGCGCCGCCCTCGCGCCAGGACCGCACGTGCGCCACCCCCTCGCCGTGGCGGATGCAGTTGGTCGCCACCTCGTCGACGGCGAGGACGAGGTCCCGGGTCCGCGCCCGGTCCAGCCCGGCGTCCCGCCCGGTCTCGGCGATCGCGCGCCGCAGCCGCCCCAGCCCCGTGCGGTCGAAGGGCCGCGAGGGCAGGGGCCCCGCCGGCTCCGGCAGGGGCTCGGCGAGGACGGCCGCCGGGTCCCGGACGAGGGGCCCCGGGCCCGAGACCCGCCCCTCCGGGGTGGCCACCAGGTCGTGCGTGTCGTGGGCCGTGCGGATCGCCTGCGGCCCGAGGGCGGTCACGTCGTAGGGGCAGAGGAACCGGATGCGCCCGTCGTCGCCGTAGGCGAGGTTGACCAGGGCCTCGTGCTGGCGCACCTCGGCGACCTCGGGCGGCGTGCGGCCCGGCCACATGGGCTCCCCCACGCCCCAGATCCGCGCCGCCCTGTCGTGGCCGCCGATGAGGTCGCGCCAGCCCGGGATGAGGCGGGCCGGGTTGGGCCCGTAGCGGTGGACGTCGACCAGCTCGACGCCGGCCGAGCGATCCCCCAGCGCATCCCGCAGCGCGCCGAGCCGGGGCCGGTCCGCCATCACCACGACCGGGTCGCCGACGGCCAGCCCGGGGCCGACGAAGCCGAGCACGCCCGCGAGCCAGTCCGAGAGCCCGGCGTAGAGGAGCGCCTCGTGACGGAGTGCGGTCGGAGGCATCGCCCGCCGACTACCCCTTGTGGTGGTCCTCAACCGGACGGGTCGCGGCGGAAGGCCAGGAGGCACACGTCGTCCTGGCGCGGCTCGCCCGCCACCAGGGCCTCCGTGACGCGATCGCAGAGGGCGGCGGGCGCTCCGGTGTGACCCTCCGCGGCCGCCCGCAGGGCGGACAACCCGTCCTCGCCGGCCCGCTCGGCCCGCTCCAGCAGCCCGTCGGTGTACAGCAGCACGCACGTGCCGTCGTCGAGCGCGATCGGGCCGTCGACCGGCCAGGTGCCCTCGCCCGGGAGCCCGAGGAGGCGCCCGTGGCGGCCCTCGACGAAGCGGGCCCGCCCCCGGGGGTCGACGAGCAGGGCCGGCGGGTGCCCGGCGTTCGCCAGCGTCATCGTCCCGGCACCGGGCGTCACGAGGCCGAGCACCAGGGTGGCCGTCTGTGCCTCGGCCATCGTGGCCAGCAGCGCGTCGCTCCGCCGGACGACCTCGTCGACCGGGTGGCCTTCCAGGAGGTACGCCCGCAGCCCCATGCGGACCTGGCCCATCACCGCCGCCTGCTGGATGCCATGGCCCATGACGTCGCCGACGACCAGCGCCACCCGTCCGCCGTCCAGGTGCACGACGTCGTACCAGTCGCCGCCCACCTCGACCTCGGGACCGGCCGGGAGGTAGCGGACGGCCACCTCCAGCCCGTCGGTGGCGGGCGGCACCGCGGGCAGCAGGCTGCGCTGGAGCGTGAGCGCCAGCTGGTGCAGCCACACGGCCCGCTCCCGCGCCTCCCGGTAGCCGCGCTGGGCCATCTCGTAGGTGGACAGGCTCTCGGTCAGGAAGGCGGCGGCGTCGCCCAGGCGGACCCGAGTGGCGAGGTCCGGGGCGACCGCCTGGACGGCCCGGTGGTGGATGCCGACGAGGTCGAGCAGGCCGACGCCGGCCTCGACGGCCCGGTGCCCGAGCTCGTAGGCGGCGGCCAGGCCCCGCTCGTCGGGCCCGGCCAGGTAGCCCTCGAGGGCGCCGAGGTAGTCGGCCTCCAGCGCCTCGTGCCGGCCGCGCGGGCCGGCAGGCCCGGGGCTCATGTGGCGGGACCCCGGTAGCGCGCGACCGCGACCAGCGCGTCGTCGACTGGGCTGGCGCAGCGCTCGAGCACCGCGGCGGCGATGCGGGCCACGGGACCACCGGCGGGCACGTGGTCGGGGAAGTCGCGGGCGATCCCGTCGGTGGCCATGACGACCAGGTCGCCGGGTCGCAGCTCGACCTCGGAGATCCGCAGCGCCGGCAACCGGTCGCCGAGGACCCCGCCGTAGAGGACGGCGCTGGTCGTCCGGCGCACCCCGCCGCCCTCGGGCCGCAGGACGTGGGCCTCGACGTTGCCGACTCCCACCCAGGCGAGCGAGCCGGCGCAGGAGACCGCGGCCAGGGTGGCGGTGACGCCCCGGGTGCGCCGCAGGGCCTCGTGGACGGTGGCGAGGACCTGGTCGAGCGGCGCGCCGGCGTGGGCGGCCACCACCTCGCGGGCGCGGGTGGCGACCGCCGCGGCCTCGGCACCGTGCCCGAGGCCGTCGACGACCGCGAGCAGCGCGCCGTCCCCGACAGGGTGGGCCAGGGCCAGGTCGCCGGACACCTCCTCGCCCGGCAGCGGGCGGCCGGCCCACGCCCACTCGAGGCACGGCGCGACGGTCGCCTCGACCGGGGCGGTCACGTCGACCGCCGCTTCCGCATGACCACCGTCGTACCGACGCCGACCTCGGAGGTGATCTCGAAGCTGTCCATGAGGCGCCGGGCACCGGGGAGGCCGAGGCCGAGCCCCCGGCCGGTCGAGTACCCGTCCTCCATGGCCCGCTCGAGGTCGGGGATGCCCGGGCCCTCGTCGCGGGCGACGACCTCGACGGCGGTGTGCTCGCCCGTGCCCTCGTCGACCGGGCTGATGATGATCTCTCCCCGGCCGGCGTGGGTGACGATGTTGCGGGCGACCTCCGAGATGGCGGTGGCGATGAGCGTGGCGTCGGTGTGGGAGCAGCCGATCTGGTCGGCCAGCTCCCGTCCGGAGCGCCGCGCCACGACGATGTCCGCGTCGGTCGAGATCACGATCCGGATCCGGCCGAGCGGCATCAGTGCCCCGTCCTGGCGTCGAGGAAGGCCAGCCCCTCCTCCAGGTCGAGCGCCGTGTGGACGTCCTCGAAGGTGAGCCCGAGCTGCACCATGGCGAACGCGACCTCGGGCTGCATGCCGACGACCACGGTGTCGGCGCCCCGGAGCAGCGTCATGTGGGCGATGTTCCGCAGCGACCGGGCGGCGAAGCTGTCCATCACGTCCAGCGCCGTGATGTCGACGATGATCCCCCGGGACCGGTAGCGGCCGATGCGCTCCATGAGGTCGTCGCGCAACTGCTCGGCCTCACTGTCGGTCATCGCCGACTGGATCGTGGCGATCAGGTAGTCACCCTGCTTCAGGATCGGGACCGCCATGCCGGTCAGCGCTGGTCGGCGGGCTGCGACCGGATGACCTCGTAGCCGAGGAGGCGCTCGGCCTCCTCGATGCCGCCCTGCAGGTCGCCCACGGCGTTGACCTTGGACAGGTCGACGCCCAGGGTGACCAGGGTCAGCGCGATCTCGGCCGACAGGCCCGTGATGATGACGTTCGCGCCCATGAGGCGCGAGGCGTCGACGGTCTGGACGAGGTGGTTGGCCACCGTCGAGTCGATCTCCGGCACGCCGGTGATGTCGATGACGACGACCTTGGCCCGGTTGGTGCGGATCGATCGCAGCAGCTGCTCGGTGAGCTGGCGGGCCCGCTGGCTGTCGAGCGCGCCGATGATGGGCAGGATGACCAGCCGCTCCCGCACCTGCAGCACCGGGGTCGACAGGTCGCGGATCGCCTCCTGCTGCTGGCGGATGACCCGCTCGCGCTCCTCGACGAAGCCGACCGCGACCGTGAGGGCGATGCGGTTGGCGGCCGGCTCGTAGGCGTCGAGCACCTGGAGCAGCAGCTCGAAGTCGTGCTGGTACTTCTCGAACAGCGACCGGGCGAGCACGTCCCGCAGCAGCAGGACGATCCCGAGCACCTCGTAGGTCTCGACGCCCCGCGGGATGATGCGCTCGGAGAGGCTGCGGGCGTACTCCTCGAGTGCCTCGACGCTGCCCGTCTCCAGCGCCTCGACGTAGTTGTCGTAGACGCTGGTCGCCTCGTTGAAGACCTCGTCGGAGGTCATGGCCGTCAGCAGGCCGGCCTCGGTGATGCGGCGGGCCCACTCCTCGCGCAGCTGGGTGCGACGCTCCCGCAGGTGCGCCACGAGCTCGGGCAGCAGGGTGCTGTCGCCTCCCGCCGTCGTGCTCGCCACATCTGCGCCGGCGCGGGCCGCAGGCTCGCTGGGCGTCCCCATCGCGTCCCTCCCAGGGTCAGGCCCGCCGGCGGGCCACCCTACCCGGCGCGCGGTGGGGTGCATGCCCGGCGGCCGCCGACCCCCCGGGACGGCCGCCGGGCACACGGCCTAGAGCATCGGCCGGCCGAGCCCGTGGACCGACTCGCCGATGACCCGCAGCATCATCCAGGCGGCGACGGCGATCATGAGCACCGCGACGGTGGCCTGCGTCACCGCCCGCACCGCCCGGACGTAGCGCGGCGGCCGGAGCGGCGCGACGATGGCCTCGAACGCGGCGTCCCAGTCGACGGCGCCCTCGTCACGATCCATCGGTCCCCCTCTCCGCTCGGCCGCTGATCGCTGACGTTCCCGTCAGGTGTGTCACGTGTCACACTAGCGCATCGCACGGCCTCGTGCGTGCGTTCGCGCACCGTCGCTGGGAGGGGACATGGGTCAGGACGCGCACGGATCGGTCCAGCAGGCGCCCGAGATGCGCCGGTCGAGCCGCGACCACGACGAGCTGCGGCGCCGCCTGACCGCCTGGCTGGCCGACCGGCTGCCCACCGGGGCCTCCCCCGAGGTCACCGCCCTCGAGCCCACCTCGGCGAACGGCATGTCGAGTGAGACCCTCCGGGTGGAGGTCACCTGGACCGAGGCGGGCGCACCCCGCTCGCACCGCCTCGTCGTCCGCATGGCCCCGGCGCCCGAGGACGTGCCCGTCTTCCCCCGCTACGACCTCCCGGCCCAGTTCACGACCATCCGCCTCGTCGGCGAGCTGAGCCGGGTGCCGGTGCCGAAGGTGTGGTGGTGCGAGCCCGACCCCGGGCCGCTCGGGTCGCCGTTCTTCGTCATGGGCTGCGTCGAGGGCCGGGTCCCGCCGGACGTCATGCCCTACAACTTCGGGGACAGCTGGCTCGCCGAGGCGTCGCCGGAGGACCAGCGGCGCCTCCAGGACGCCACCGTCGCGGCCATCGCCGAGCTGCACGCCATCGACCGTCCCAGCCACCGGTTCGCCCACCTCGTGACCGGCACCGGCGACACGCCCCTGGCCCGCCGCCTGTCGGTCGTCGAGGACTGGTACCGGTTCGCGTCGGCCGGCGGCTTCCGGTCGGGCCTGCTGGAGCGGGGACTCGCCTGGCTGCACGACCACGTCCCGGCCTCGCCGTCGGGGCCCGTGCTGTGCTGGGGCGACGCCCGCATCGGCAACGTCGTCTACGCCGGGTTCGAGCCCGTGGCGGTGCTCGACTGGGAGATGGCCACCCTCGGCCCCCGCGAGCTGGACGTGGCCTGGCTGGTCTACGGGCACCGGGTCTTCGAGGACATCGCCGCCGGCATGGGCCTGCCCGGCATGCCGGACTTCCTCCGGGCCGAGGACGTGGCGTCCACCTACGAGTCGCTGACCGGGCGGGCGCCCCGCGACCTCGCCTGGTACGGCACGTTCGCCGCCGTGCAGTTCGGGATCGTCTTCCTGCGCACCGGCGCCCGGGCCGTCCGCTTCGGCGAGGCCCCGCCGCCGGCGGACCCCGACGACCTGCTCCACAACCGCGAGCCGCTCGAGCGGATGCTCGCGGGCACCTACTGGGGGTGAGCCCGTGGGCGAGCTGCACCCCGTCCCGCTCGACGAGTACCCGATCCACCAGGCGCCGCTGTCGCTGCGCCACGTCGCCACCAGCGACCGCAACTTCTACGACCGGTCGTACTTCAACGCCCACGACCGCACCGGCGACGTGCTCCTCGTCGCCGGCCACGGGGTCTACCCCAACCTCGGCGTCGCCGACGCGTTCGTCACCGTCCGCCGGGGCGACCGCCAGTGGGTCGTGCGCTGCTCCGACGCGCTGGGCGACGACCGCCTCACCCCCGCCGTCGGGCCCTTCCGCATCGAGGTCGCCGCGCCGCTCCGCCGCCTGCGGGTCGTGAGCGACACGGCCGACCGCGGCCTCGGGGTCGACCTCACCTGGGAGGCGTCCTTCCCCGCCGTGATGGAGCCCCGCCACGTCATGTGGGCGGGGGCCCGACCGGTCATCGACGCGTCCCGCTTCGCGCAGGTCGGCACCTGGTCGGGCACGATCTGCCTGGACGGCGAGGACCTCGCCGTCGCACCGGACCGCTGGGTCGGCACCCGCGACCGCTCGTGGGGCATCCGCCCCGTCGGCGAGGGCGAGCCGGCGGGCCGGCCGCCGGACGACCCGACGGCCGGGCTCTGGTGGCTCTACGTCCCGCTGCGCTTCGAGCGCTTCGCCCTGGTCGTCATCGTCCAGGAGCAGCCCGACGGGTACCGCACCCTCAACGACGCGGTGCGGGTGTGGCCCGACGGGCGGGTCGAGCAGCTCGGCTGGCCCGAGGTCGAGATCGACTACCGGTCGGGCACCCGTCTGCCCGCCCGGGCCCGGCTGCGCCTCCGGGCGCGCGGCGGGCGCCCGCTCGACCTCGAGGTCACCGCCCTCGGCCACGTCGCCCTGCACGTCGGTGCCGGCTACGGCGGCGACCCCGACTGGGGGCACGGCCGGTGGCGGGGCCGGGACTGGGTCGAGGCCGCCACCTACGACCTGCGCGACCCGGCCGTCGCCGCCCGCGTCCCCTTCGGGGTGGTCGACCACGTGGCCCGGGCGACGCTCGAGGGCGAGGAGGGCTGGGGCCTCCTCGAGCACGGCACGTTGGGCCGCCACGACCCCTCTGGCTTCGCCGACTGGGACGCCGTCGCCCCCTGAGCCCGTCACCAGGGACGGTGTGCGGCCGCCCGCGGCGCGCCTAGGGTCCGCGCTCCGAAGGTCGGCGCGCACGTCCAGGGGGAACGGATGGCCGAGGCAACGGGTCGAGACATCGCCGCGCTGGTGGGCGAGCTCACGCTCGACGAGAAGGCCGCGCTCACCGCCGGCGCCGACATGTGGCACACGGTCGCGGTGCCCCGGCTGGGCATCCCGTCGGTGCGGTTGACCGACGGGCCCAACGGTGCCCGCGGCACGCAGACCGGCCCGGTCGGCCCGCCGTCGGCGTGCCTGCCGTGCGGGACGGCGCTCGGCGCCACCTGGGACCCGGGGCTCGTCGAGCGGGTCGGGCAGGTCCTCGGGGCCGAGGCCCGGGCCAAGGGCGCCCGGGTGCTGCTCGCCCCCACCGTCAACATGCACCGCTCGCCGCTCGCCGGGCGCAACTTCGAGTGCCTGTCCGAGGACCCGCTGCTCGCCGG
>DATGPY010000255.1:0-3732 GCA_035304465.1 Acidimicrobiales bacterium
TCTCCGTGCCGCCGAGGGCGGTTAGGCCGGGGCCGGCGGGGGAAGCACCCGGCTCGGAGGTGATCGCATGTCTCGACGACCGAAGTGGGTGGCCCGTGCGGAGCACGCGGTGGACGAGCGCACGGCCCCACCGGCCGGCGAGCGCAAGTTCGCGCGCGGCGGTGCGGCCTCCCGGCGGGACCGGCGGACGTTGCGCCGCGAGCAGCAGGACGAGATGGCCCGAAGCTGGGGCGGCCTGGGGTTCCTGACCGACGCCCAGGTGAAGGGCGGGGTCACCGGCCTGGTGGCCGGCGCCGCGGTCGGTGCGCTGCTGTTGCTGCCGCTGGGCCTGGTGGGCTGGGGCGGGCTGGCGCTCGGCTGGCGGCTGCTGATCGCCGCGCTCTGCGGGGCCCTGGCCGGGGCGGCGGCCATGATGGTCTACCTCGGTGGCCGGGGTCCGGAGCTGGAGGGCGAGACCCTGGACGTGGACGGTCCGTCGGTCGGCACGAGCCCGCGCGACGCACGCAACGACGAGCGCGGACGCCCCGCCACCGGTTGAGGGCGGCGGCCGCCGCGTCGCGCGCCCGGGTCCCCGACGAGCCCGGGGTCGGGCGCGGGGTCGACGACGGCCGTCGGGCTCAGGCGGTCGCCGCCTGCCGGGCGGCCGCGATGGCCGCCGCCAGCCCCTCGGGGTCGGCCACCGTGACGGTGGCCGACGGGTGGCGGACGAGCCCCGTCGGCATGATGGCCGGCACCGGTTCGTGGAACTCGATGCAGAGGCCGCCCTCGGTGGTGGTCGCGAAGGTGACGCCCCGGTCGGCGAGCGAGAGGTGCGGCGGTCCGGCGACCTTCCACCAGGCGTAGGGGCCGGTGCGGGTGGTGCCCTTGACGTTGGCCACCGGCGTGCTCAGCGACCAGTGCCCGAACCGGACGGTCAGGCGTCCGTCGGCGACCTCGACCCCGCTGGTGCCCGGGGTGACCCCGGCGAGCCGGCCGGCGAGCCGCATCCGGGCGTCGCCCACGGCGAAGGGGAAGGTCGTGGCCCCGTCGTCGACGGGCGAGCCGGTCGCCTCGGTCGGCGCGGCCTCGGCTGCAGCGGCCTCGCCGCTCGCCGCCCGCTCGGCGGCCGTGCGCCGGCTCCCGCGCCGGCGCGCCGAGCGCGGTGTCGGGGGTCGCCGGGTCGGCTTGTCCTGGTCCGTGGAGGCGCGGTGGCCGGGCCGGTTGTCGGGCGGCACCGGCCCCGGGCCGGCGCCCCGAGGCGCCGGCGGCGTGCCGTCGGCCACCGCCGCCGCGTGGTTGGGGTCGGCCGGCGTGTGGCCCGAGCGGAAGACCTCAGGCGTCCCCATCGTCGCCCTCCGACGGCTCGTCCGCCCCGGCGGGCGCGCGCCGAGCGAGCCCGGGCGGCACCGGCTGGTCCCGGTCGTCTGACGGTGTCATGGGTCGGGGCTACCCGTCGCGGTGCCGCCTCACCCGGCCGGATCGCGGGCGCCGGTCACGGGAGCCGGCCGACACCGCGGTGGTCGGCGGCGACGGTGGGCGCCAAGTGGGACAGCTGCCACTCGACGCTCGCCCCGCACACCGGGCACCGGGGCACCGGCGCACCGCCGGTCATGGCCCGCAGGCGGCCGTGGCCCCCGCAGCCGTCGTGGTCGACGATCTCCCACGTCCCGGCCCCGGGGATCGTGTCCCCGGACCGGACCCGGGTGCCGACCCAGGCGATGCGGTACGCGCCCCGGTCGATCCGTTCCACCATGCGTCGCCGCGTACCCCGTCGTCGGCCAGGCGATCCGCCGGCCGTCGCAGCGTGCCGTCACACGCGCGATGCGTGCCGGGAAATCCCGTCGTCACGCGTCACGAAGCGCGCGCCGCACCGTCCTCAGAGAGGACGACTGCGAGGAGGAATCGAGGGGTGGACCCGACCACGCGACCCGAGCGGACGGAGAGCCGGCGCCCGAGCACGTCGACCCTGGCGACGGACGCGGCGCGATGGGCGTCGTGACGCTCGTCCTCGCGGCGTTCTTCGCCGGCGTCGGCGCGTCCCTCACCCTCGAGGTCGTCACCGACCCCGGTGCCCCGGACCGTCGCACGACCGGGGTGCTCGCCGTCCTGTCCCTCCTCGTGGCCGCGGTGACGCTGACCTCCCAGGCATTCGGGTAGACCGCCGCCCGCCGGCCGGGCCTAGCCTCTGGCGTGGCCAGCGTCGAGGTCTCGGGCGACGGCAGCATCCTCCTCACCGTCCACGTGCAACCGGGGGCGGCCCGCGCCGGGGTGGTCGGCACCCACGGCGACGCCCTGAAGGTCAAGGTTGCGGCGCCGCCGGAGCGGGGCCGCGCCAACGCGGCCCTCGAACGCCTGATCGCCGAGGAGCTCGGCCTGCGCCCCACGGACGTCGAGGTCGTCGCCGGGCACACCGGGCGCCGCAAGAGGGTGCGGCTGCGGGGCGCCGACGCGGCGCGGGTGTCGGCCTGGGTCGCGGCGCACGGCGGCTGACCCGCCGGTCGGCGGTCGGGCGAGGGGCGGGCAGCCCGCTCGCGGGCCCGGGTTCTCAGCCGGCGGTGGCCTCGGGCAGCTCGACCCGCGACGCCGCGATGCACTGGGTGAGCGCACGGCCCTGGCGGAACACCGAGACCGGGCCGTCCTCGCTCACGACGATGGCGAGGGCATCGGGGTGGTCGTAGCTCCACCGGGCCGCCGAGCGGTGGCGCATCCCGCCGTCGATCGTGACGGCCGCCTCGGCCTCGAGCGACCAGCGCAGGCCGACGCCGAGGTGGTGCACCGTCCCCCGGCTGTCCACCAGGGTGGCCAGGTCGGTCTGCGTGAGCGCCGCCAGCAGCGCCGAGTAGTGGTGGCGGTCGACGACCGACAGCGCCGGGGCGGCGACGGCCCGCTCGATGTCGAGGCCGTCGCGGGTGCCGTCGACCGGCACGACGAAGGTCGCGCCCACCCGCGAGGGGCTCAGCCAGTGCAGCGCCAGCTCGAGCAGCCCGCCCACCACCGGGCGGGGGAGCGGCGGCAGGTACGGGTCGAGCTTCCGCTGCTGGGCGGCCGCCGTGGCCCGGGACGTCCAGCGGTAGCCCGACCACTCGATCGTCTTGGTCGACGTGAACAGCCGGGTGGCGTGGAGCACCGGCGTGCGCTGGACGATGTAGACGCCGGTGTCGGCCTGGATCTGCACCAGGTCGGCCTCGTACTGGACGCTGCGGCGGAACAGGGCCAGGCTCCGCCGGCCGTCGGGCTCGACGACGAGGAACGACGAGCGCCCGTCGGCGTAGCGGCGGGCGAGGTCGAGCGGCTGGCCGTCGAGCGGGATCAGGTCGGCGAGGTCGCCCGCGGTCACCAGCGACCGGTCGCCGGGGACGACGATCGAGCCGTAGACCGGGGTGCGCCGTTCGAACCGGGGCGGCCGCCGGGCGTAGCCGAGCTCGTCGAGGATGAGGGCGAGGAGCGGCCCCTCCGCGTCGATGACCACCCCGTCGTCGTCGAGCTCGGACAGCAGTCGGCGAGAGGCCCGGCTGAGGTCCAACGCTGCGTCCACCCTCCCACGATACGGGCGCCCGGCCGCATCGGCGCCGCCGATCGGCGCGCCGCCGTTGTTTGGCGGGAACGGCGGAGGGTAGCCGCCGGCGGACGGCCGGACGGCCGGACCCGCCGAGCGGAGGAGGCCCCACGGGCGCTGGCGCTGTCCCGGCGCGTCGACCAGCAGCAGCGGGCCGTGGTCAACAACCTCAACCCCGGCGACCAGAGCCCGCTCGA
>DATGPY010000256.1:0-2137 GCA_035304465.1 Acidimicrobiales bacterium
GTCATGAAGCCGAAGGCCTCGACGAAGTTGGCGAACTCGAGCTCGCGGTGCAGGGCGCCCTGCGAGATCCCCCAGCCGGGGATGTCGGCGAGCTGCAGCTCGACCTCGTCGTGGGTCAGGCGCGTCATGCCGCCATTGTGCCCCGCCGTCCGCAGGGTGGTCGCCCCACCGCTATGGTCGGCGGCATCTCCGATGGCACACGCGGGAAGGGGCTGGACGTGCCGGGTGGACAGGCCGATCTGATCGAGCGCTTCGCTGCGGTGGTCGGCGCCGACCACGTGCTCACCGGCGACGCGATCAAGGACGACTACACGCGCGACGAGGCGCTGACCGCCACCCCCCGGACGCCGCTCGCCGTCGTGCTCCCCGCCACGACCGAGGAGGTGGCGGGCGTGCTGCGGGTGGCGGACGAGCACCGGGTGCCGGTGACGGCACGCGGCGCCGGCACCGGCATGTCGGGCGCGTGCATCCCGGTGCCCGGCGGCATCGTCGTGTCCTTCGAGCGGATGAACTCGATCCTCGAGATCGACAGCGAGAACTTCGTCGCCGTCGTCGAGCCCGGGGTGCGGCTCGACCAGCTCGACGCCGAGCTGGCCCCGCTCGGGCTCGTCTACCCCGTCTACCCCGGCGAGTACAGCGCCAGCCTGGGCGGCAACGTCAACACCAACGCCGGCGGCATGCGGGCGGTGAAGTACGGGGTGACCCGCCACCACGTCCTCGGCCTCGAGGCCGTGTTGCCCTCGGGCGAGGTGATCCGCAGCGGCGGGAAGATCGTCAAGGTCTCGACCGGCTACGACCTCACGCAGCTGATCATCGGGTCCGAGGGCACCCTCGCGCTGGTCACCAAGGCGTACCTCAAGCTCTACCCGCGGGCGCCCCACCAGTCGACGGTGCTGGCGCCGTTCGCCACGCTCGACCAGGTCACCCGGGCGGTGCCCGAGATCGTGCGCAGCGGCGTCGGGCCGCTGATCCTCGAGTACATCGACATGCTGACGATGGCGGCCGCCACCGCCCACGTCGGCATCGACCTCGGCATCCCCGAGCAGATCCGGGAGTCCGCGCTCGCCTACCTGGTGGTCGCCCTCGAGTCGACCCACGAGGACCGCCTCGAGCAGGACACGCAGGCGCTCGGCGACCAGCTGACCGAGCTCGGCGCGCTCGACGTCTACGTGCTGCCGCCCGGCGCGGCCGCCGGCCTCGTCGACGCCCGGGAGAAGGCGTTCTGGGTGGCCAAGGCCAGCGGCGCCGACGACATCATCGACGTCGTCGTGCCCCGGGCCGCGGTGCCGGCGTTCATGGAGCGGGTGTCGCAAATCGCCGCGGAGCACCAGGCGTGGATCGCGGGCTGCGGGCACGCCGGCGACGGCAACGTCCACATGGCGGTCTTCCAGAAGGACCCGGAGGTGCGCAGCCGCATCATGCGGGCGCTGTTCGAGGCCGGCATGGAGCTCGGCGGGGCGATCTCGGGCGAGCACGGCCTCGGCACCGAGAAGGCCGGCTACTTCCTCGAGCTGGAGGACCCCGCCAAGGTGGCCCTGATGCAGCGGATCAAGGCCGCCTTCGACCCCAACGGCATCCTCAACCCCGGGACGATCCTCCCCGGCCTCGCCCCGGCCGGGCCGACCACGACCGAGGAGCGATGACCGAACCGACCGAGACCAACGGCGCGCACGCGCTCATCCGCACGCTGGTCGCGTGCGGCGTGGACACCTGCTTCACCAACCCGGGCACGTCCGAGATGCACTTCGTCGCGGCGCTCGACGACGTGACCGAGATGCGGGGCGTGCTGGCCCTGCACGAGAACGTGGCGACCGGCGCCGCCGACGGCTTCGCCCGCATGGCGGGGCGGCCCGCCGCCACCCTCCTCCACCTGGGGCCGGGGCTGGGCAACGGCCTGGCCAACCTGCACAACGCCCGCAAGGGCCGGGTGCCGGTCGTGAACATCGTCGGCGACCACGCCACCTACCACAAGCAGTACGACGCCCAGCTCGAGAGTGACATCGAGACCGTCGCCCGCAACGTGTCGAGCTGGATCCGCTGGACCCGCAAGCCGGGCGAGATCGGCCGCGACGCCGCCGAGGCCGTCGCCGTCGCCACCGGCCCGCCCGGCCAGGTCGCCACGCTCATCCTCCCGGCC
>DATGPY010000257.1:0-5522 GCA_035304465.1 Acidimicrobiales bacterium
GCAACCACGAGGTCATGATCCGGGGCACGTTCGCCAACGTGCGGATCCGCAACAAGCTGGCCCCGGGCACCGAGGGGGGCGTCACCGTGCACGCGCCCTCGGGCGAGCAGATGTCGATCTACGAGGCCGCCGAGCGCTACCGGTCCGAGGGCGTCCCGCTCGTCGTGCTGGCCGGCAAGGAGTACGGGTCGGGGTCGTCCCGGGACTGGGCGGCCAAGGGCACGGCGCTGCTCGGCGTCCGGGCGGTGATCGCCGAGAGCTTCGAGCGCATCCACCGCTCCAACCTCATCGGCATGGGCGTCCTGCCGCTGCAGCTCGTCGACGGGTCGCTCGCCGACGCCGGGGTCGACCCCGACGTCGCCCGGGGCGCCACCTTCGCCGTGCGGGGCCTGGCCGGCACCGACCCGGCCGCGCTGCTCGGCGCCCGGCTCGAGGTCGAGGTCACCACCGACGACGGCCTGACGATCACCGTGCCGGTCGTCGCCCGGATCGACACGCCGACCGAGGCGGCCTACTACCAGCACGGCGGCATCCTCCACTACGTGCTGCGCCAGCACCTGGCCGGCGCCCGGGGCTGAGGCCCGCGGCTCGGCACCTCGCCGGTTCGGCGCCGACCCGGCGAGGTGCCCGGGTCAGCCCACCAGGTGCCGGGCCAGCTCCCGGAACGCCCGGCCACGGTGGCTGAGCGCGTGCTTCTCCACCGGCGTCATCTCGGCGAAGGTCCGGCCGTCGCCCTCGACCGGCACGACGATCGGGTCGTAGCCGAAGCCGCCGGTGCCCCGGGGCGCGTGCGCGACCACGCCCTCGACCGTGCCCCGCACGACCATCTCCCGGGGCGCCGGCCCCGGCCACACGACCGCCGCAGCGCACACGTAGCGGCAGGTGCGCCGCTCGTCGGGCACGCCCTCGAGCTCCCGCAGCACCCGGGGGATCCAGTCGCCCTCGGCCGTCCACCGGGCCGAGCGGACACCGGGCTCGCCACCCAGGGCGTCGATCTCGATGCCGGAGTCGTCGGCGATCGCCACCTCGCCGGTGGCCTCCGCCACCGCCCGGGCCTTGAGGAGGGCGTTCTCCTCGAAGGTCTCCCCGGTCTCCTCGACGCCGGGGTCCCGGCCCTCGACCCGCCATGCCGGGCCGAGGATCTGCTGGACCTCGTCGACCTTGTGGGCGTTGGCGGTGGCCAGGAAGATGCGGGCGCTCACGGCTCCGCCGGCGGCGCGACCACCGGCCGGAACGGCGGTGGCTCGGCGACGGCCTGCTGCTGGAGGGCGATGATCCGGGCGATCCCCTTCTCGCCGAGGGCGAGCATCCGGTCGAGCTCGTCCCGCCCGAACGGGTGGCCCTCGGCCGTGCCCTGCACCTCGACGAAGCGGCCCTCGGAGGTCATCACCAGGTTCATGTCGACCTCGGCGGTCGAGTCCTCCTCGTAGGGCAGGTCGAGCACCGGCTCGCCCCGCACGACGCCCACCGAGACCGCGGCGCAGAACGCGGTCAGCGGGTGCTGCGCGATCACCCCCTGGGCCACCAGGCGGGTCAGCGCGTCGTGGAGGGCGACGTAGCCGCCGCAGATGGCGGCGGTGCGGGTGCCGCCGTCGGCCTGCAGGACGTCGCAGTCGACGATCACCTGCCGCTCGCCGAGCCGGGCCATGTCGCACACCGACCGCAGCGCCCGTCCGATCAGCCGCTGGATCTCCTGGGTACGGCCCGACGGCCGGCCGTCGCGCACCTCGCGCCGCACCCGCTCGGGCGACGAGCCGGGCAGCATCGAGTACTCGGCGGTGACCCAGCCGGTGCCCTCGCCCCGCATCCAGCGCGGGACCTCCTCGTCGATCGAGGCCGTGCACAGCACGCGGGTCCGGCCGAAGCTGACCAGGCACGAGCCGGCCGCCATCTCGGTGAAGTCGCGCTCGAAGGTGACCGGCCGCAGCTCGTCGGGTGCTCGTCCGTCGGGTCGCATCGCCAGCACGCTAACCACCGGCGGTGCCCCGCCGCAGGCCGGGGGCGGGCCGCGCCCGCCGGTCAGACGGTGAAGGTCGTCCCCCCGACGGCCAGCTCGACCGGGCCGTCGAAGGCGGCGGCCGCCCGGCGCCGCTGGTCGGCCGGGTCGACCCCCGGTGACACGTGGGTGAGCACCAGCCGGGCCGCGCCGACGGCCCTCGCCAGCGCCCCCGCCTGGCGGGCCGAGAGGTGCTGGTGGCGGCCCTCGGCCTCGGGCGGGAACGACGCCTCGCACAGGAAGGCGTCGACGCCGCCGCCCACCCCGTGGCCGTCCCAGGCCGGACCGGTGTCGGCGCTGTAGAGCAGCGACCGGCCGGCGCCGTCGACCCGCACGGCCAGCGTCTCGACCGGGTGGTCGGTGCGGCTGAAACGCACGGTCAGGTCGCCGACCGTCACGTCGGACCGCTCGTCCACCGTGTGCCACCGCAGCGTCGGCTCGAGCTCGTCGATCAGGCCCCGGACGGCGGCGAGCGTGCCGGCCGTGCCGTACACCGGCAGGTCGGCGAGGTCGAGCACGTACCGCATGGCGTTGCGCAGCAGCGGCAGGTCGAGCCAGTGGTCGGGGTGCTCGTGGGAGAGGACCACCGCGTCGAGGTCGGCGATGGCCACGTGCCGCTGCAGCGCCGCGAGCGTCCCCGAGCCGAGGTCGACGACCAGCGTCGTCGACGGCGAGCGGACGAGGTAGCCGCTGCACGCCTGCCCCGGCCCCGGGTAGGTGCCCGACGAGCCCAGCACGGTGACGCGCAGGTCCCCTCGGTGCGGTCGGTCCACGCCGGGCAGGTTAGGCGGTCGGCTGGCCGTCCCCCGGGCACCGCCCTAGAGTGGGCGGCTCGGAAGGGGAGTAGCCCCTCGACGGCCGTTCGACACGCTGGCGGACACCCGCCCGGGCGGTCGGCCCGCAGCTGCGGGTGGGCGAGACCTTCGACATCGGACGCACAGCGCCGTCCGGGTCGAGGTCCGCGTGCCCCGGTCCGGACGGACCGGACCGGAGGACGACGCACGTTGGACGCACTGCTCGCCGCCCTGGCCCTCGTGTTCGTCGCCGAGCTCGGCGACAAGACCCAGCTCGTGGCGCTCGGCTTCGGCGCCCGCCACCGCCTCGCCCCCGTGCTGGCGGGCGTCACCCTCGCCTACATGGCGACCAACCTGGTGTCGGTGGTCGTCGGCGGGCTGCTCGGCGCGACCCTGCCGACCCGGGCCATCGGGCTGGGCGGCGGCGTGCTGTTCC
Organism: Acidimicrobiales bacterium; assembly: GCA_035304465.1. Taxonomy (GTDB): domain Bacteria; phylum Actinomycetota; class Acidimicrobiia; order Acidimicrobiales; family VFJN01; genus ZC4RG19. The sequence goes on from DATGPY010000257.1 coordinate 3,227, forward strand.
TCGGGTTCGCCGGCTGGACGCTGTGGCGGGGCGGTGGCGAGGACGAGGAGGCGGACGCGGCGGCCAGCGGGCGGTCGATCCTGCTGTCGGTGTCGGCGGCGATGTTCGTGGCCGAGCTGGGCGACAAGACGATGCTGGCCACCGCCACCCTCGCCGCCCAGGGCAACCCGGTGCTCGTGTGGATCGGGGCGACCGTGGGCATCGTCCTCTCCGGCATCCTCGGCGTGCTGCTGGGCCGGGCCTTCGGCGCCCGCCTCCCCGAGCGGGCGACCCGCGTCGGCTCCGCCCTGCTGTTCGCCACCTTCGGCGTCGTCCTGATCGCGACCAACCTCTGACCCGCCCGCCACCGGGTCAGGTCTCGAGGGGGAGGACCTCGGCGGCCAGCTCGTCCAGCTCGGCGTCCCGGTCGAGCGGCTCCTCGACGGGCACGACGACGAACTTCGACGCCCCGACGTCGACGAACCGCTGCAGCTGACGCCGCAGGCCGTCGACGCCGGAGGGCACGACGTCCCGGGGATCGAGGTCGGGGCGGCGGGACCGGACCGCGGCGGCGACCGCCGCCGGCAGCTCGCCCCGCACGTAGGCGACGAGCACGCCGAGGTGCTCGGGGTCGATGGCGCGGCCGTGCTCGGCGGCGACGGCGTTGATCGTCGCCCACCCCGCCTCGAACTCGGCGGGCACGGCGAACGAGGGCAGCCAGCCGTCCCCCAGCCGACCGGTGCGCCGCAGCTCGGACGGCGACGTGCCGCCCAGCCACACGTCGACCTGGTCCTGGAGGGGCTTGGGCCGCAGGGTGACCCCTTCGACCCGGAAGTGCTCGCCGTCGTGGTGGACGTCGTCCTCGGTCCACAGCCGCCGGATCAGCGTGAGCGCCTCGTCGAACAGCCCGGCCCGGGCCCGCCGGTCGACACCGAAGGCCCGATGCTCGGCCGGCACCGGCGCGCCCAGGCCGACCGCCGGCAGCAGGCGGCCGCCGGAGAGCCGGTCGAGGCTGGCCAGCTGCTTGGCCACGACGACCGGGTTGCGCCCGGGCAGCACGAGCACGCTCGTCCCCAGCTTCAGCCGCCGCGTGCGCCCGGCGGCGACGGCCAGGCCCACCAACGGGTCCGGCGCCGGGCCGGTCAGGCGCTCGCTCAGCCACAGGGAGTCGAAGCCCCGCCGCTCGAGCCCGTCGACCAGCGCCGGGAACCGCTCGGCGTCGCCGGCCAGCGTCTGCGTGCCGAGCCCGAAGCCGATCCGCACCTTCACGCCGCCGCTCCCCTCCCCCGCCGCCGGCCGGTCCTCGAGGTCAGAAGACGATCAGCCGCTCGGCCAGCTCGGCGACCTCGTCGATGTCGCCGGTCCAGGCCCCGGTCGACAGGTACTTCCAGCCGCCGTCGGCGAGGACGACGACGATGGTGCCGGACTCGATCTCGCCGGCCACCCGGGCCGCCCCCGCCATGGCGGCGCCGCCCGAGATGCCGGAGAACACGCCGACGTCGGTGAGCCGGCGGGTCCAGTCGATCGACTCCCGGGGCCGCACGATGCGCTTGCGGTCGAGCAGGTCGGGCCCGCCCCACTTCTCGTAGATGGGCGGGATGTAGCCCTCGTCGAGGTTCCGCAGGCCCTCGACCCGCTCGCCGAGCGGTGGCTCGATGGCCACCACCTTGACGTCGGGGTTCTGCTCCTTGAGGAACCGCCCGACCCCCATGAGCGTGCCGGTGGTGCCGAGCCCGGCGACGAAGTGGGTGACCTCCGGGCAGTCCCGCCAGATCTCCGGCCCGGTGCCCTCGTAGTGGGCCCGGGGGTTTGCCTCGTTGGCGTACTGGTAGAGGAAGGCCCACTCCGGGTGCTCGTCGGCGAGCTCGCGGGCGTGGCGGACGGCGCCGTTGGACCCCTCGGCCCCGGGCGTGGTGATGATCTCGGCGCCCCACACCTCGAGCGCCTGGCGGCGCTCGACCGACACGTTCTCGGGCATGACGATCGTGATCGGGTAGCCCTTGATGCGGGCGATCATCGACAGGGCGATGCCCGTGTTGCCCGAGGACGGCTCGACGATCCGCTTCCCGGGGGTGAGCGTGCCGTCGGCCTCGGCCTCCTCCACCATGCGCAGGGCGACGCGGTCCTTCACCGACCCGGCGGGGTTCTGCCCCTCGAGCTTGGCCAGGATCCGCACGCCCGGGTTGGGGCTGAGCGCGCTCACGTCGAGCATCGGGGTGTTGCCGATCAGTTCGAGGATCGAGGAGTGGACGGCCACGGCGAGGTCCCGGGGGGTCGGCGGGCGGGAAATCCGAGTTGCGCAGTCGACAATCTACCG
>DATGPY010000258.1:0-6949 GCA_035304465.1 Acidimicrobiales bacterium
GGAGAGCACCCCGTGCGTGGCCGCCGCGCACACCTCGCGGGCGCCCTGCTCCATCAGCTGCTCCGCCGCCGCCACCAGCGTGCCGCCGGTGTCGATCATGTCGTCGATGAGCACGCACGTGCGGCCGTCGACGTTGCCGACGACCTCCTTCGCCTCGACGACGTTCTTCGCACCCTTCACCCGGCGCTTGTGGACGATGGCCAGGTCGGCGTGCAGGGCGTTGGCGTAGCGCTCCGCCACCTTCACCCGTCCGGCGTCGGGCGACACGACGACGATGTCGTCGCCCATGTTCTGCTCGATGTGCTCGACGAGCACCGGCATGGCCACCAGGTGGTCGAACGGCCCGTCGAAGAAGCCCTGGATCTGCCCGGAGTGCAGGTCGACGGACATCAGCCGGTCCGCGCCGGCGGCGGCGAACATGTTGGCGATCAGCTTGGCGGAGATCGGCTCGCGGCCCTCGGCCTTCCGGTCCTGGCGGCCGTAGCCGTAGAAGGGCATGACGGCGGTGATCCGCTTGGCCGAGGCACGCCGGGCGGCGTCGACCATCTGCAGGTGCTCGAAGATGGCGTCGTTGATCGACATCGAGCCGCTGGCGCCGTGGCTCTGGATGATGAAGACGTCCATGCCCCGCACGGACTCGCCGAAGCGGCAGTGGATCTCGCCGTTGGCGAAGTCGGCGGTGTTGGGGTCGCCGAGCTCGACGCCGAGCGCCTCGGCGATCTCGACGGCGAGGGGGAGGTTGGCCCGCCCCGACACGATGTGCAGCTTCTTCTTGGTGACGAGCTCCATCGCGTGCCTCTCCCTCACCCTGGGCTGCTAGCCGGTCGTGCCAGTGTAGAACGGTCCCGTCCGGACGCCCGCGGCCACCCGCGCCCCCGGCTCCAGCACCGCGAACGGCCCGACGACGGCGTCGTCGCCGATCTCGGCCCGGACCGCGACGGTCTCGTTGACCTTGGCGCGCTCGCCCACCCGGGTGTCGGACAGGCGCGTGGCGGGGCCGATCTCGCTGCCGGCGCCGACGGTCGTCCGGCCCTGCAGCACGGTGCCGGGGAACAGGACGACGTCGGGGGCCAGCTCGACGGTCGTGTCGACGTAGGTCGTCGCCGGGTCGACCATGGCGACGCCGGCCCGCAGCCAGCGCTCGTTGGTGCGCCGGCGCAGCTCGGCCTCGGCCACCGCGAGCTGGGCCCGGTCGTTGACGCCCCAGGTCTCCTCGGGGTCGGGGGCGACGAGCGAGACGACCGGGTGGCCCGCCTCGGCCAGCACGGCGACGACGTCGGTCAGGTAGAGCTCGCCCTGGGCGTTGTCGGGCGTGATCCGGCGCAGCGCCGGCGCCAGCAACCCGCCCCGGAACACGTAGATGCCGGTGTTGACCTCGTCGATGGCCCGCTCCTCGTCGTCGGCGTCGCGGTGCTCGACGATGCGCCGGACGCGCCCTTCCGCGTCCCGCACGACGCGCCCGTAGCCCGTGGGGTCGTCGAGGCGGGCGGTGAGCACGGTGCAGGCGGCGCCGGACAGGCGGTGCTCGGTGACGAGCGCCTCCAGCGTCTCGGGCCGCACGAGCGGCGTGTCGCCCGGCATCACCAGCACGTCGCCGTCGTCGACGTCCAGCGTGTCGTCGGGCAGCCCGGTCAGGCCGACGGCGACGGCGTCGCCGGTGCCCCGCTGCTCGCGCTGCTCGACGAACTCGAGGGGGACGGAGCCGGCCTGCTCCTGCAGCGTCTTGACCACGAGGTCGGCGCCGAACCCGACGACGACGACGGCCCGGTCGCAGCCGCACCCCGCCACCGCGTCCAGCACGTACTGCACGAGGGGGCGCCCGCACAGCACGTGCAGGGGCTTGGGCCGGGCCGACCGCATCCGGGTGCCCTGCCCGGCGGCGAGGACGATGGCCGACAGCGGACGCTCGGTCATGTCCCCGTTGTAGCGCCCCGGTGGGACGGTCGCGCGGCACCGGGACGGCGGGCGGTCATGTCGGGGCCGGACCCTCGACCAGCAGGTCGGTGACGCCGGCGACGTCCGCCACCCAGGTGACCTCCGGGGACACCGACGTGACCCTGAGGGCCACGCCCCGATCGCGGGCCGCCTCCCGGGCCACGAGCAGCGCCCGGAGGCCGGCGGAGTCGATGAAGGTCACGGCCCCGGCGTCGACGTCGATCTCGAGGACGTCGCCGAGCTCCGACAGCCGCTCGTTGAGCACGCCGGACGCGTACATGTCGAGCTCGCCACCGAGGGTGATGGTGGCCCGGTCGCCGTCGCGCAGGACGTCGACGCTGAACGAGCCGGGTTGGTCAGAGGTCACGCGGCAAGCCTACGGGCGACGGGCCCCGGACCGGTCACGCCGGCCCGCGCACCGTCGTCGGGATCTGGAGGCGCACCTCGGTCCCGCCGTCGGAGGTGTCGACGGCCATGTCGACGGTGCACGCCCGCATGATGCGCATGCCCCGGCCACGGTCCGGCGCCGGGGAGCCGCGCCAGCGGCCGTGGTCGCGCACGGTGGCGACGAGGTGGTCGTGCTCGACGGCCACCTCGACCTCGACGGTCCCGCCATCCGGGCCGTAGGCGTGCTCGACCGCGTTGGCCACCGCCTCGCCCACCGCCAGCAGGACCATCATGAGCGACTGGTCGGTGAGCCCGAGCGGGGCGAGCCAGCGCCGCAGCGCGGCGCGCACCTCGGCCAGCGAGGGCGGTACGGCCCGCGCCGCCATGCGGAACGGCTCGCCGCTCGGGTCCTCGCTCCGCAGCACGAGCAGCGCCGTGTCGTCCCGGGTGCCCTCGTCGCCGAGCATGGCGGAGATGGCGCTGGTGCAGCTGGCCTCCGCGGAGGCGGCCACCAGCACCGGCGCCAGGCGCTCGAAGCCCTTGTCGAGCGACTCGCCCCGGCGCTCGACAAGCCCGTCGGTGTAGAGGGCGAGCAGCGCGCCGGCCGGCAGCTCGAGCTTCGTGGAGCGTCGCCGGAGGCCGCCGATCACACCGAGCGGAGGGTCGACCGTGGCGTCGATCATCCGGGCCGGCCCGTCGCCGGTCACCATCATCGGCAGGGGGTGGCCGGCCGACGCGATCTCGACGGTGCTCAGCGTCGGGTCGAGGACCGCGTAGAGCACGGTCGTCATCTTCCCCGCCTCGAAGTGCTGGATCTTGTGGTCGAGGCGGACAAGCACCTCGGCGGGGTCGAGGGAGGTGAGCGCGTAGCTGCGGAGCGCGCTGCGCAGACGACCCATGACGACCGCGGCCTCCAGGCCCCGACCGATGACGTCGCCCATGACGACGCCGACGTGCCCGGAGGGCAGCACGAACACGTCGTACCAGTCGCCCCCCACCCCGCCGACGCCGGCCGGCAGGTAGCGGGCGGCCATCTCCAGGCCGGGGATCGTGGGCAGGCGGTCGGGGATGAGGCTGCGCTGCAGCGCCGAGGCCGCGGCCTGCTCGACGAGGGAGCGCCGGGCCTCGACCGCGGCCGCCAGCCGCTCGGCGACCCCCTCGAGGAGGTGGACCTCGTCGGGCTCGAAGTGGCGACTGCGGGTCGAGCCGACGTGCAGCACCCCGACGAGCCGGCCGTCGACGACGAGCGGCACGCCGAGCAGCGACCGGAGGCCCCGCTCCAGCAGGATCGGGCTGTCGACGACCGCCTGGCCGATGTCGTCGAGGACGATCGGCCGCCGGCCCGAGGCGACCTGGCCGGCGAAGCCCGACCCGACGCGCACCCGCACCCCCCGGCGCACCTCGGCCTCGAGGCCGATGGCGGCGGTGGCGACCAGGTCGCCCGTGCCCTCGTCGAGCAGCAGGACGACCGCGGTCTGGACGTCGAGGAGCTCCCGCACCCGCTCGAGGACCTGGGTGAGCAGCGCCTCGACGGCGACCTCGCCCAGGGCGGCGTCGGTGAGCGCCTCGATGCGGCGCAGGCGCTCGGCCTCGCCGGGAGCGGCGGGCTCGTCGGGGACCGGCATCGCCCACAGGCTAGGGGCCGTCGCCGAGGACCGAGCCCCCCGGTGTGACACGGGTTACGTTCGCGGCATGTCGCTCGCGATCACCGACGAACACCGGGCCCTGGCCGACACCGCGGCCGACTTCCTCGCCCGCCACGACGCCCGGGCGGCGGCCCGTGCCCTGCTCGAAGCTCCCGAGGAGGCCCTGCCGGCGTGGTGGGACGACCTCGTCGCCCTCGGCTGGCTCGGGTTGCACGTGCCGGAGGAGCACGGCGGCTCCGGCTTCGGCATCGAGGAGCTCGTCGTCGTGGTCGAGCAGATGGGCCGCGCCCTGGCGCCCGGGCCGTTCGTGCCCACGGTCGTCGCGAGCGCCGTGCTGGCCGCGGTCGGCGGCGACGGGGCCAAGGCCCACCTGCCCGGGCTCGCCGACGGCTCCCGCACCGGCGCCGTCGCCCTGGGCGGCGACGTGACGGTCGACGGCGGCCGCGCGTCCGGACCGGCCGGTGTCGTGCTCGGCGGCGGGTTGGCCGACGTCCTGCTCGTGCCCGCCGGCGACGACGTCGTGGTCGTCGAGCGGGGCGAGGGCGTGACCGTCGAGGTGCCGCCCAACCTCGATCCCACCCGCCGGTCCGCCCGCGTCACCCTCGACGGCGCGCCGGCCACCGTGCTGCCCGGCGCCCGCCGGCTGCTCGTCGACCTGGCTCGGGTCCTCCTCGCCGCCGAGGCCGTCGGGATGGCCCGCGCCTGCACCGACGCGGCCGCCGCCTACGCGAAGGAGCGGGTCCAGTTCGGCCGGCCCATCGGCACGTTCCAGGCGGTGAAGCACCACTGCGCCAACATGGCCGTCGCCACCGAGCTGGCCACCAGCGCCGTGTGGGACGCGGCCCGGGCCGCGTCCGCCGGCGGCGACCAGCTCACCTACGCCGCCGCGGTCGCCGCCACCCTCGCCGGCCCGGCCGCCGACCTGTGCGCCAACCTCAACACCCAGGTCCACGGCGGCATCGCCATCACCTGGGAGCACGACGCCCACCTGTTCATGCGCCGGGCCACGACGCTGCTCGGGCTGCTCGAGCCCGACCGGGCCGCCCGCGAGCTCACCGACCTGACCCGCCGGGGTGTCACCCGGGAGCGCTCGGTCGAGCTGCCACCCGAGGCCGAGGCGTTCCGGGCCGAGGTCCGGGCCTTCGCCGAGCGCGTCAAGGACCTGCCCGCCGACGAGCAGCGCCGGGAGCTCGTCGACTCCGGCTACGCCGTGCCCCACTGGCCCAAGCCGTGGGGGCGCGAGGCCGGCGCCGTCGAGCAGCTCGTCATCGAGCAGGAGCTCGCCGCGGCCGGCATCACCCGCCCCTCCTACGGCATCACCGGCTGGGTGATCCTCACGCTCGTCCAGCACGCGACCGAGGACCAGATCGCCCGCTGGGTGCGCCCCGCGCTGGACCAGGAGGTGGTCTGGTGCCAGCTGTTCTCGGAGCCCGACGCCGGCTCCGACGCGGCGGGTGTCAAGACCCGGGCGACCCGGGTCGAGGGCGGCTGGCTGGTCAACGGCCAGAAGGTGTGGACCAGCGGGGCCCACGTGGCCGGGATGGGCTTCGCCACCGTGCGCACCAACCCCGACGCCCCCAAGCACGAGGGCATCACCACGATGGTGATCGACATGCACGCCGAGGGCGTCGAGGTGCGCCCGCTGCGCATGGCCAACGGCGGCGCCGAGTTCAATGAGGTGTTCTTCAACGACGTCTTCGTCCCGGACGACGACGTCGTCGGGCCCGTGGACGGGGGCTGGGCGGTCGCCCGGGCCACGCTCGGCAACGAGAGCATCAGCATCGGCGGCGGCGAGGGCGGCATGTCCCTGCCCGGCTCGGCGCTCATCCCGGCGTTCGACGCCGACCCCGACCGCCTCGCCGGGGGCGCCGGCCGGATCGGCCGCTACATCGCCACCCACCAGGCGATGACCCTGCTCAACCTGCGCCGGGCCCACCGAGCGGTCGCCGGCGGCGAGCCCGGTCCCGAGGGGGCGATCACCAAGCTGGTCCTGTCCGAGCTCGGCCACGAGGCCGCCGCCATCCTCACCGAGCTGACCGGGCCCGACGCCGCGTTCATGGAGGGCGCGGGGGCGCTGACCGGCAACCTCGTCCTCATGCACCGGGCGATGTCGATCGCCGGCGGCACCTCGGAGATCAAGCGCAACCAGATCGGCGAGCGCATCCTCGGGCTGCCCCGGGACCCGCTCCTCAACAAGTAGCAGCGCGCGCCGCGGGGGCGCGGGCCGGCCGATGTGCCCGCGCCCCCGCACGCGACGCACGATGACCGTCGTGTCATCGACCTCCGGCAACGCCGACCTGCAGACCGTGCACCTCCCCGCCTCCGGCGGCCTGACGCTGGCGGCGGACGTCGGCGGGCCGCCCGACGGCCCGACCGTCGTGCTGCTCCACGGCGGCGGCCAGACCCGCCACTCCTGGGACGGCACGCTGCGGGTGCTCGTCGAGTCGGGCTGGCGGGGGTGGTCGGTCGACCTGCGGGGCCACGGCGAGAGCGACTGGGCCCCCGACGGCGACTACTCGCTCGACGCCTTCGCCGGTGACGTGGCCGCGATCAGCGCCGGACTCCCCCGGCCGCCGGTGCTCGTCGGCGCCTCGCTGGGCGGCCTGGCGTCGCTGGTCGCGGTGGCCGAGTCCGACGAGCAGGAGCGCACCGCCCGGGCCCTCGTGCTCGTCGACGTCGCCCACCGGATCGAGGACGAGGGGCGCGACCGGATCGGCGCCTTCATGACCGGCCACCTCGACGGCTTCGCCTCGCTGGAGGAGGCGGCCGACGCCATCGCCGCCTACAACCCCCACCGACCCCGCCCCAAGGACCTGTCCGGCCTGGCCAAGAACCTCCGGCAGCGCGAGGACGGCCGCTGGGTGTGGCACTGGGACCCCGCCTTCGTCAGCGGCAAGTTCGGCTCGGCCGACGAGACGCGCGCCTCGGTCGTGCAGCCCGACCGGCTGGAGCGGGCCGTCGACGCCCTGCGGATCCCGACC
>DATGPY010000259.1:0-2481 GCA_035304465.1 Acidimicrobiales bacterium
GAACCGGCAGGCGGGGCCGCCGAGGCAGGTGTCGAACAGCTCGACCTCGGCGCCCATGGCGGTGAGCTCGCGCACGTAGCCGAGCCGGTCCTCGTAGACGGTCTCGTGGATGACCGACATGCCGTCCGCCTGGGTCATGAGCACGATGAGCGGCGGCTGCCAGTCGGTCATGAACCCGGGGTGGGTGTCGGTCTGGACCGCCACCGGGCGCAGACCGTCGGCGGCGTGGGCCGAGATGTAGTCGTCGGTGATCTCGAACCGGGCGCCCATCTTCTGCAGGGTGTCGATGGCGGTGACCAGGCGGTCCTGCGAGCAGCCGCCGACCCGCACCCGGCCGCCCGTCATCAGGCCGGCGACCAGGTACGAGAAGGCCTCCAGCCGGTCGCCCTGCAGGCGGGTCGTGGCGCCGCCCAGCTCGTCCACGCCCTCGATGACGATGCGGCGGTCGGGCTTGAAGCCGATGCGGGCGCCCATGCGCTGCAGGAACAGCGCCAGCTCGGTGACCTCCGGCTCGAGCGCGGCGTTGCGCAGCACCGTGCGCCCCTCGGCGAGCACGGCCGACAGCAGCACGGTCTCGGTGGCACCGACGCTGGGGTAGGGCAGCGTGATCTGCGCGCCGTGCAGCTTGGTGGCCTTGGCGCTGACGCCCTCGCTCGACACGGTGACCTCGGCGCCCATCGCCTCGAGCGCGGCGATGTGGAAGTCGACCGGCCGCCGACCGATGCGGTCGCCGCCGACGAAGGGCACGAACGCCTCGTGGTTGCGGGCGAGCAGCGGGCCGAGCAGCAGGATCGGGATGCGGTTGAGGCCCGAGAACTCGAGGGGCACGTGCGAGCCCGGCTTCTCGACGGGGTGGACGGTGATGCGGTCGTCCTCGAGCTCGACGCCCACGCCCAGCGAGGTGAGGATGTCCGCGGTGATGCCCACGTCGCCGACGTCGGGTGCGTTGGTGACCGTGCTGGGGCGGGTCCCGAGCATCGCGGCGATCATGTGCTTGGTCACCGCGTTCTTGGAGCCTCGCACCTCGACTTCGCCGACGAGCGGGCCGTTGGGCCGGATGTGCCAGGCCTCGGACACGGGCGCTGCCATCGGCACGAGCGTAGCGGCGGGTGCTCCGTAGCGACGTGTCCACGGTGTGTGTCGTCCCCGCCTGCACCGCGGCTGACCTGGGGCGACGCGGCACGGGGTGGTCGAGCGTGTGACGCTCGACCACCCCGTGGTCGCGGATCGTCGGTTCGGCAGTGCTAGCGCCGCCGGGACCCGCTCCAGCGCCGCCGCGTGTCGGGCGGACGCCTCGGGGGGAGCTTGGTCCGGTGGCGCAGGTCCTGCTGGTGGGACGTGACGAGGATCCGGGTCGTCAGGTCGTTGTGCAACATGGGGTGTCCTCCGGGTCGGGCACCGGCGGGTGCCGGGGCGCGTGTCGTCATGGGGGTCGGGGGCGGCGAGCCGGGGGAGCGGGCTCGCCGCCGATCGGCCCGGCGCGGACGGTCGCGCCGGGGTTCGGGCGCCGCCTGGCGGCGCGCGCCGGCTGCGGTCACGGTCGTGGGCCGCTGCCCCGCCGCCGAGCGGCCGGGGCGGACCCAGCGACGTCAGGCCGGGGTCGGCCTGACGTCGGCCGCAGCCGAGGACGCCACCGGCTGCGGAGCCGCGGGCACGGCGGCCACACGGCGCGTGCTCGCCTGACGAGCTCCGAAGCTGATCATCGTGTGGCCACCTCCTTCCGGTGCTGACCGGCGCTCGGCCGGTGGGGACGGAGCCGAGGTTGCCTCGGCCGGAGCCGCCGGCGCCAGCGAATTCCGCGGCCGTGCCGCCGTGGCGCCCGGCCCGTTCGCCCGGTGCGTGCCGGCTCAGCGGGGGAGCGCCACGTAGGTGGTCTCGAGGAACTCGTCGATGCCGGCCCGACCGCCCTCGCGGCCGAGGCCCGACTGCTTCACGCCCCCGAACGGCGCCGCCGGGTCGGAGACGACGCCCCGGTTGAGACCGACCATCCCGGCCTCCAGCGCCTCGCACACGGCGAGCGCTCGGTCGAGGTCCCGGGTGTAGACGTAGGACACGAGGCCGTAGGGCGTGTCGTTGGCCGCGGCCACGGCCGCGTCGGTGTCGTCGAAGCGCTGGATCGGGGCGACCGGACCGAAGATCTCGGTGCGGGTCATCTCGGCCACCGTCGGCACGTCGGTCAGCACGGTCGGCTCGAGGAAGTAGCCGGGGCCGGGCAGGGCCCGCCCGCCGGTGCGCACCTGCGCGCCGCCCGCGGTCGCCTCCTCGACCAGCGCGACCACCCGGTCCCGGGCCGGGCCGTCGATCAGCGGCCCGACGTCGACACCGGGCTCGGTGCCCCGCCCCACGACGAGCGCGGCCATGCGCTCGGCCAGCCGGCGGGCGAACTCGTCGGCCACCGCGTCGTGCACGAGGAAGCGGTTGGCGGCGGTGCAGGCCTCGCCGCCGTTGCGCATCTTGGCCACCAGCGCCCCCTCGACGGCG
>DATGPY010000260.1:0-3563 GCA_035304465.1 Acidimicrobiales bacterium
GCGTCGGCTAGAACGTGCGTGTCTGGGGAACTCGTGGGGGAGGGCTCAGCCCTCGACGATGGACGACACGTCGTCGCGGTCGACCAGTCGGCCGAGGACGCCTGCCATCACGATCACCAGCGCGATCGCTGCCAGCCCGTACCAGAGGATGTCGCTCATGGGTCCTGCACCTCGCTCCTGGCCCGCCAACGGGCGATCTCCGACCCGGCGGCCGCCGGGCCACGCTGCTCGTCCGGGGAGGGAGAGGCAGCGTGGGGTGGATGTTTACCCGGCCGGTCGGGCGGGTGTGCGTCGGGTGTGCGACAGTTCGATGACGATGCGCGTCCCGACGAGCGCGGTGTGTGACTGATGTCTCGGGGAGTGCCGGTCCACCGCCCGTCGCCCCTCGCGGTGCTCCTGGTCTTCCTGGGCGCCTGCCTGGCCCCGGTCGCCATGCTGCTGATCACCGGGCTCACCGGCGGCCCCCGCACCGACCGGGTGCAGACGGCGGACGGCGGAGGCGGAGGCGGAGGCGACGAGCGGGCCGGCATCGAGGTCGTGCCCGACGACGAGGCCGAGTCGGCGCCGTCCACCACGGCCGCGACGGCCCCGGAGCCGGTGACCGCCACCTCGACCTCGACCACCGCGGCGGCCCCGACCACGACCGCACCACCGGCGACCGCGCCCCCGACCTCCGCGGTCGCCCCCGCCCCGCCGCCCCCGGCGCCGACGACCACGACCCGCCCGGCGCCGGCGTCGCCCGCCGACCGGGTGGTCGAGCTGGTCAACGCGGCCCGGGCCGAGGCCGGCTGCAGGCCGCTGACGGCCGACGAGCGGCTGGCCCGGGCGGCGCAGGGCCACGCCGACGACATGGCCGAGCAGGGGTACTTCTCGCACACGTCGCTCGACGGGCGCAGCTTCGCCGACCGGGTGCGCGAGGCCGGCCACCCCCGCCCGGGGGGCGAGAACATCGCCCAGGGCCAGCGCAGCGCCGAGGAGGTCCACGAGGCCTGGATGGGCTCGCCGGCCCATCGGGACAACATCCTGAACTGCGACTTCACCGCCCTCGGCGTGGGCGTGAACACCGGTGCCCGGACCTGGGTCCAGAACTTCGGCTACTGAGCGCCCGTCAGGGCAGGGGCAGGGTCCGGCGCTGCTCGTCGAGGACGAAGACCGTCTGGGTCGAGCGCACGTGGGTCGCGCCGTGGAGCCGCTCGAGGATGACGTCCCGCAGCTCCTCGATCGACGACGCCCGCACGAGGGCGACCATGTCGAAGCCGCCGCTGGTGAAGGCCAGGTACTCGACGCCGGGCAGGTGGAGCAGCTCGTCGCGGGCGGCCCGCCACTCGTTCTGCTCGACGTTGACCAGGATCAGCGCGGCCAGGCCGTAGCCGACCCGGGCCGGGTCGACGACCGCGGTGAACCCGGTGATGACGCCTTCGCTGCGCAGTCGGTCGAGCCGGGCGTAGGCCGTCGCCCGGCTGACGCCGACCCGGGCGGCGAGCTCGTTGACCGACATGCGGCCGTCCTGGGTCAGGCAGGAGACGATGCGCCTGTCGACGTCGTCGAGGCCGGCGGCCGGCGCCGGGGGGCGCCGGCGGGGTTGGCTGGACATGATGACCTCACGTGACGGTCTGGGCGAAGATCCATCCGCACAGTAGCCCTCGGCGTGGCGATGCGTCTGGACTTCTCCGGTACCGGTTGAACACCTCTCCCGCCGGGAGGACGATGGCCGCATGGGGCGCACGGACACCGACCGGGCGGCCACCTTCGAGCTGCCCGAGGACCACCCCGGGTTCTCCGACCCCGAGTACCGGGCCCGCCGGGCGGCCATCGCCGAGGTCGGCCGCCGTCACCGCCGGGGGGACCCGATCGAGGACGTCGAGTACACCCCGGAGGAGGACGCCGTCTGGCGGACGGTCTCCCACGAGCTGGCCCGCAAGCACGAACGGTACGCCTGTCGCGCCTACCTGGAGGGCGCCGCCGCGGTGACGCTGCCGACCGAGCGGGTGCCGCAGCTGCGGGAGGTCGACGCCACCGTCCACGCGCTGACCGGCTTCCACATCGAGCCCGTGCCCGGCCTCGTGCCGACCCGCGAGTTCTACGGCGCCCTGGCGGACCGGGTGTTCCTCTCGACCCAGTACATCCGCCACCACTCGGTGCCCTACTACACCCCCGAGCCCGACATCGTCCACGAGATCATCGGGCACGCCAACATGCTCGGGAACCCGGTCTTCGCCGACCTCTACGAGGCGGCCGGCGCGGCGTCCCGGCGGGCCGAGACCGACGAGGCGCTGGACTTCTTCTCCCGGGTGTTCTGGTTCACCCTCGAGTTCGGCGTCGTGTGGGAGCACGGCGAGCTGAAGGCCTACGGCGCCGGGCTGCTGTCGTCCTTCGGCGAGATCGAGGTGTTCCGCGACGCCGAGATCCGCCCCTGGGACATCCGGGCGATGGGCACCCAGGACTACGACATCACCCGCTACCAGCCGATCCTCTTCGCCGCCGAGTCGTTCGACCGCATGGTCGAGGACCTCGGCAGCTTCTTCGCCGGCTACGACGACGAGGACCACCGCCGCCGGCTCGCCGCCTGAGCCTTGCGCCGGCCCGGCCGGCGCGGGCAGCCTGGCCGGCCGTGACGGACCGCGCCCACCCCCCGACCGGTCCGTCGACCGTCGACGAGCTGATCGCCGCCAACGCCGCGTTCGCCGCCGCCTTCGACCCGGCCAGCCCCGGCTGCGACCTGTCGTCGCCCCGGCCGACCCGGCGCACCGCGGTCGTGGCCTGCATGGACGCCCGCATCGACCTGTTCGCCGCGCTCGGGCTGAAGCTGGGCGAGGTCCACGTCATCCGCAACGCCGGCGGCATCGTCACCGACGACGTCCTGCGGTCGCTCGTGCTGTCGCAGCGCAAGCTCGGCACCCGGGAGGTGCTCGTCGTCCACCACACCGACTGCGGCCTGCACGGGCTCGACGACGACGCGCTGGCCGACGAGATCGAGGCCGAGACCGGCGTCCGACCGCCGTTCGCGTTCGGCGGCTTCGACGACGTCGACGCCTCGGTGCGGGCGTCGGTCGCCCGGGTCCGGGCGGCCGTCTACGTGCCCCACCGCGACGTCGTGCGGGGCTTCGTCTACGAGGTCAGGACCGGGCGGCTGCGCGAGGTTCGCTGACCGGGCCGGCGCCCGCCAGCGCCCGGGCGACGACCTGGCAGGGGTGGACGACGTCGCCCCCGGCGGCGGCCAGGTGCAGCGCGCAGCCGGGGTTGGCCGAGGCCACGAGCGGCGCGCCGCTGCGGGCGATGGCCGCCAGCTTCCGGTCCCGCACCGCCCCGGCCAGCTCGGGCTCGACCACGGCGTAGGCGCCGCCGGCCCCGCAGCACAGGCCCTCGTCGTCCAGCTCGACCAGCTCGGCGAACGGCGCCAGCACCACCCGCACCGCCCCGTTGGCCCGCTGGACGTGGCGCAGGTGGCAGGGGTCCTGGACGGCCACCCGGGGGCGGCCCGCCGTCCGGTCCACCCGAGGGCCCGCCGCGGCGGCGACCAGGCGGTCGACCCGCTCGGCCAGCCACTCGTGCACGTCGCGGAC
>DATGPY010000261.1:0-8023 GCA_035304465.1 Acidimicrobiales bacterium
CCGGCCGCCGCCTCACACCGGCAGGGTGAAGGTGACCGAGGCCCCGCCGGTCGTGGGGTCGTTGCCGGCCTCGATCGTGCCGCCGTGGGCGCGGATCAGGTCGCGGGCGATCGACAGCCCGAGGCCGCTGCCCCGGGAGTCGCCCGCCGGTTCGAACCGCTCGAACAGCCGGCCCAGCCGGTCCTCGCGGAACCCGGGGCCGGCGTCGGTCACCCGGCAGCGCACCATCGGCGCGTCGCCCGTGCCGGGCCCGGCGACCGGCGCGGCCTCCACGACCACCTCGCCGCCCGGCAGCGAGTGGCGGATGGCGTTGGCCAGCAGGTTGTCGAGGACCTGGCCGACGCGCGCCGGGTCGGCCCGGACCTTGGGCAGGGCGGGCGCGAGCGCGGCCCGCAGGCTCACCTCCCGCTGCTCGGCCAGCGCCTGGTGCCGCCCGACCGCCTCGTCGACCAGGTCGCCGAACGCCACCGCCTCCCGCCGGAGGACCAGGCGCCCGGTCTCGGCAAGCGCCAGCGTGTGCAGGTCGTCGACCAGCCGGCCGAGCCGCCGGGTCTCCTCCAGGAGCGATGCGAGGTGGCGGTCGTCCCGGGGGTGGATCCCGTCGAGCTGCGCCTCGATCCGGCTCTGCAGGACCGCCAGCGGATTGCGCAGCTCGTGGGTGATGTCGGCCAGGAAGCGCCGCCGCTGCCGCTCGTTGGCCGCCAGCCGCGCCGCCATGTCGTTGAAGGCCTCGATGACGAGGCGCAGCTCCCGCGGGCCCCATACCTCCAGGTCGACCCCGTGGTCGCCGGCGGCCACCCGCTCGGCCGCGTCGACGAGATCGCCGGCCGGCCGGCTGAGGCGGCGGTAGGTCAGGGCGGCGGCCCCGCCGAGGACGACCATGCTGCCGAGGCCGAAGGCGAGGCCGCGGGGGCGGTCGTCCCAGCTCCGCGTCACCGCGCTGACCGCGCCGGCCATGACCAGCCAGCCGACCACGGGCGCCACGGCGACGAGCAACAAGCGGCGGTGGAAGCGCCGCCGGGCGTCGCGTGCCGCCGGCCGGACCGGCGCGCCGCCCTCGCCGTCGGGCGGCCCGGACCGTCCGGGCGACCGGTCGTCCGGCCGGTCAGGCATCGGCGAACCGGTAGCCGACGCCGTGGACCGTCAGCAGGTAGCGGGGCCGCTGGGGATCGGGTTCCAGCTTGCGGCGGATGTTCTTGACGTGCGCGTCCACGGTCCGCTCGTAGGACTCGACCACCACGCCGTGGACGGCCTCGAGCAGCTGGGCCCGGGTGAACACCCGGCCCGGCCGGCGGGCCAGCGCCGCCAGCAGGTCGAACTCGGTCGCGGTCAGCTCGACGACCCGGTCGCCCACGGTCACCTGCCGGCGGCCGACGTCCACCACGACGTCCCCGACCGCGAACCGCTCGGCGTCCGCCGGTGGGCCCTCGGTGCGACGCAGGACCGCCCGCACCCGGGCCAGCAGCTCCCGGGGGCTGAACGGCTTGACGAGGTAGTCGTCCGCCCCCAGCTCCAGGCCCAGCACCCGGTCGGCCTCCTCGCCCCGGGCCGTCAGCATGATGATCGGCACCGACGAGCTGCGGCGCAGCTCGCGGGTGACGTCCAGGCCGTCGAGCCCCGGCAGGCCGAGGTCGAGCACGACGAGGTCGGGCGGCCGGGCCCGGGCCGAGGCGACGGCCGCCTCGCCGTCGGCGGCGGTGGTCACGACGAACCCGGCGCTGCGCAGGTAGTCCCCGACGACCTCGACGATCTTGGGCTCGTCGTCGACCACCAGCACGGTCTTCGGCACCTCCTCATCTTGCTCCTCCGGGCGCCGATCCACCGCTGACTTCCCCTCGACCGACCTCCGGCCTCCCGCCCCACGATCCCCCCTCGGTGTGAAGGCGGCGTGAAGGCGGGGCGGAGATCCCGCGAGGCGGCCGAGCGCTGCCCGGCCCTGCCCGACATCCACACGCCGCCTTCACGGCCCCTTCACAGCCCCGGCCGATCGTCGGCGGCGTGTGCACCGACGACACGACCGAGGAGACGTCATGCTGCGAAAGATCGTGACCTGGAGCTACGACCGGCGCCGCCGGGTCGTGGCCCTGTGGCTGGTGGCCGTCGTGGCGGTGTCGGTGCTCGCCGGCGCCGCCGGCGGGGACACCGGCACCGACTTCACCGTGCCGGGGAGCGACTCGGCCGAGGCCGTGGCGCTCCTGCAGGAGCGATTCCCCGAGTACGCCGGCGGCACCGTCGACGTCGTCTACACGTCCCCGGACGGCGTCACCGACCCGGACACCGCGGCCCGCATCGACGAGCTCGCCGCCGGCCTCGCCGAGGTCGACGACGTCGTCGCCACCGAGCCGGGGCCGGCCGCCCCCGACGGCTCGACCGGCATGCTGCGGGTGCGGTTCGCGCAGGACGCGCAGTCCGTGCCGGCCGAGTCGGTCGAGCGCGTCATGGACCTCGCCGGTGAGGTCGAGCGCGACGGCCTGCAGGTCGAGCTCGGCGGCTACCCGATCGAGCAGGTCGAGCAGGGCGAGGCCGGCTCCGAGTCCGTCGGCCTGCTCGCCGCCCTCGTCATCCTTCTGGTGGCGTTCGGTTCGGCCCTGGCCGCCGGCCTGCCCCTGGCCGTCGCCGGGCTCGCCCTCGGTGTCGGGCTCGGCGGCGTCTGGCTGGTGGCCAACGTCGTCGACGTCCCCGACTTCGGCCCGCAGATCGCCACGATGATCGGGATCGGGGTGGGCATCGACTACGCCCTGTTCGTCGTCACCCGCTACCGCAGCGCCCTGGCCGAGGGCCGCACGCCCCGCGAGGCCGTCGAGCTGGCCGGTACGACGGCGGGGCGGGCGGTCGTGTTCGCCGGGTCGACGGTGGTGATCTCGATCTTCGGGCTCGTCCTCATGGGCCGCAGCTACCTGTGGGGCCTGGCCCTGGCCACCTCGCTCACCGTGGCGGCGGTGGTGGTCGCGTCGACCACCCTGCTCCCCGCTCTGCTCGGCTTCGCCGGGCGCAACATCGACCGGCTGCGGATGCCGTGGTTCCGCCACGACGTCGACGGCCGGCGCACGCTGTCGTGGCGGTGGAGCAGGGTGATGCAGCGCCGCCCGGTCGCCGCGGGGCTGGCCGCGCTGGTCGCGCTGGTGCTGCTGGCCGCGCCGGCCACCGGCCTGCGCTTCGGGATGCCCGATGCCGGCAACGGCACCGACGACCTGACCAGCAAGCGGGCCTACGACCTGGTGTCGGAGCGCTACGGCCCGGGCGCCAACGGTCCCCTGCTCGTCGCGGTCGACCTGGCCGGCGCCGGGCCGGACGCGGCCGAGGCCATCGCCGGCGACCTCGCCGGCACGCCCGGCGTCGCCGCCGTGGTGCCGCCCGCCGTGAACGAGGCCGGTGACGCGGCGGTCGTCACGGTGATCCCGACGACCGGTCCGCAGGACGAGGCGACCGAGGACCTGGTGCACACCCTGCGGGACGACGTCCTGCCCCCGGCGGTCGAGGCGACCGGCGCCACGGCCTGGGTCGGCGGCACGACCGCGGCGTTCATCGACGACAGCGAGCAGATGGCCGCCCGGCTGCCGCTGCTCATCGGCGGCGTCGTCGTCCTGTCGTTCGTGCTGCTGATGTCCGTGTTCCGGTCGATCGTCGTGGCCCTCAAGGCGGCGGTCATGAACATCCTGTCCATCGGCGCGGCCTACGGCGTCATGGCGGTGGCCGCCGGCGGCGGGTGGCTCGGCGGGCTGATCGGCATCGACGGCGCCACGCCGGTGCCGGAGTGGCTGCCGATGATGATGTTCGCCGTCCTCTTCGGCCTGTCGATGGACTACGAGGTGTTCCTGCTGTCCCGGGTGCGGGAGGAGTACGTCCGCACGGGCGACAACCGCAGCGCGGTGGCCGACGGCCTGGCCGCCACGGCCCGGGTCATCACGGCGGCCGCGGCGATCATGATCACGGTGTTCGGGGCGTTCGTGCTCGAGGACGCCGTCTTCCTCAAGCTGGCCGGCCTCGGCCTGGCCACCGCGGTGCTGGTCGACGCCACCATCGTCCGTCTGGTCCTGGTGCCGGCGACGATGGAGCTGCTCGGCGACCGCAACTGGTGGCTGCCCCGCTGGCTCGACCGGCTGCTCCCCCACGTCGACGTCGAGGGTGGGGGCGGGGCCCCCGGGTCCGAGACCGCCGGCGTCGGCGGCGCCCCGGCCGACGGCGAACCGCAGCCCGTCCCCGTCCCCTAGACCGCCGCACCCGGTCCCCGACCGGCGGACGCACCCCCGGGCGCCGTGCGACGAGCCGGCGCCCGGGGTCGCGTGTGGCCCTGGCACGGCCAGGGCCGATACCCTGGGGGGTATGTGCAGGCGAGTCACGTGCCCGTCGTGTCAGCGTCCGACCTATGCCGGGTGTGGCCGGCACGTCGAGCAGGTGCTCGGCGACGTCGCGCCGAGCGCCCGCTGCCAGTGCGGTCCTCGCCAGCGCCGCGAGGCGCGGGAGAGGACACCGTGGTGGCGCCGCGTGATCCCGCGCCGGTGACCTCCATGTGCCCGGTGCCGTCGCCGCGCCGACCGGCGCCCGGGATGCGCCCGTCTCCGCCTAGCGCTCGACCAGGCAGACGGGGTTCCCGTCGACGTCGGCGAGGCCGATCGCCCCCGGGCAGGCGTCACCCGCATCGCGGACGGTGGCGCCGCTCACGACCAGCTCGTCGAGCGTGGCCTGCACCCCGGCCGGCGGTGCGGGGGCGAGGTGGAGGTGGAACCGCTCCCTGCCCCACCCCGGCATCAGCGGCGGACCGTTCCAGGTGATCTTCGGGCCGGTCCCGTCGGGTGCCTGGATCACCGTCTCCTCGTCCTGGTCCCACACCAGCGGCCAGCCGAGCACCTCGCTGTAGAAGAGCCCGAGGGCTCGCGTGCCGTCGCAGTTGACCGCCCCGAGGCGGGGACAGCCCGCCAGGAAGCGGTTGGTCGGCTCGATGACGCAGAGCTCGTTCCCCTCCGGGTCGGCGAGCACGACGTGGGTGTCGTCGGGGTCCTGACCGATGTCGACGTGGCCCCCCGAGCGCCAGCAGCTCGGCCACCGTGCCCACCTGCGATGGCGGTGAGCCGCGCGGTCATCCGCGGGGCGTCACTCGTCGTCCTCCACCAAGGTCCAGATCTGCTTCAGAGGGAGCTCCGCCCGCAGGTCCTCGTCGAGCGACGGGTAGGTGCGCATCAACGCGTCGAGCAGGTCGTCGGCGCTCCAGACCCGGACCTTGAGAAGAACTGGTTGCGCAGCTCCTGCTTCGCCGCCTTCGTGACGTCACCCCAGGCGACGAGCAACGCCTGATCGGCGCCGTGGGTGGAGAGCACACCGTGCAGCTCCCGCACGACCTTCGCGTCCACCGGCGTCGGGCTCGACTTCACCTGCACGATCAACCGCGGGCTGTCGAGCCCGAGCGGCCCACGGCCGGCGTAGATGTCGATGCCGCCGTCCGGTCCTGGATCCGCGACCTGGCACACGAAGCCCTCGGCCTCGAGCACGGCGCCGACGAGCCGGGCCAGGCCGTGGCCGGCGAAGCGCTCGGCGATGTAGGCCTGGATGCGGTCCAGCGACACCCGCTCCAGATCGAGCCCGGACGACGTGGTGGCGACCTCCGCCTCGGTCGCCTCGTCCTCCTGCACGACACCTGGCCGAGCACCCGGGTCCACACCCTCCTTCATCAGGTGCTCGAGCCGGCGGGCCGCGTCGTTCCTCCTGATCTCGCAGATCGTCATGAACGCGCCCAGCGAGTAGAGGAGGTCCTGGTGGATGGCCGTGCGCGGGATGTCGGTCCGCCGCCAGTCCACCGGGATCACGTGCCGGCGGGCCGGGTCCGGGTCGTCGCGATGCTCGTACGAGCCGGTGACGACACCGATCGCGACCTGCGACGTCGTCTTGAGCGGGAGCACGACCAGGTCGCCGACGGCGATGCGCGATCGGAGCGCCCAGAGCTGGGCCGTGAAGTTGTTGATCTTCCCGTCGGGCGCGTCGGGATAGGCCTTCCTCACGAGCTCGCAGACGTCGTCGCGGCTCGATGCCGCCGACAGGTCTCCGACCTCACGGAACCCCCCGCCGGCGAGACCGTTCTCGAGCACGAAGTCCTCGCGCTCGCCCGATCTGCCGGCCCGGATCAGCCACGCTCGGCGCACACCCCGCTCCTCGGCCACACCGCAACGATGCTGTAGGTAGGCAACTAGGCACGTTAGAAATCCTTGATCCACCCGAGCTCACGGCCATAGTCCTGTAGCTTCTTGAGCAGATACTGAGCGACGTCGGACCGGTGAGCACTGCTAAGAAACTCGCCCTTCCGCCAAGTGAACTCGAGACACAGGTACGCGCCCGGCCGCTCAATTCGAATGTCTGGAATCAATGAGGCGAAAGGCAACGTCTCTTCCGGAAGGACTTCGTCCCACCCGTTGGCTTTCCGTAATTCCTCGGTCCTAAGGAACTTAGCAATGGCACGGTTCGCTAGCTTATCTCGCCCACCGCCGAATCCTACATGTTCAGCCAAGTACTCGAATGCGTCCCGAGATGTAGTCGCTGGCTTTCCACGGGTTTCATACGCAGCGCGATTCTCACCTGCCAGAAATCGCCCAACGTCACTCCGCTTGAACGTTCCTAGCAGCTCCGCCGGTGACCGCTGCTCAATGCGGCCCGAGAGGGCATCCCGAAGAGCTGGGTCCGCATACCTGCGGAGAATTGGAATAACTACGGATGGCGGGACGCAGAAGGCGCGGGCGTCAAGTCGGACGATTAGCTGTGTCAAGAGCCCTCTGCGGTCGTTCCACCACCTTCCTATGACACTGTCTGGTGTGGAATCGACTAGTGCATGAGGATCAAGGAGTGCTAGCTCAGTGCCAGAGGTGAGCTGGCTCAAGACACCCGCATCTGGGCTGAGCGAAGCGAATAGCACAATGAGGCCGACCGGGCGCTCCGTCGCAGCGATCAGACCTTCAACGAGCCTCGTGAAGTCGTCCGAGATGGCGCGGAGCAGAGCACCTAGAGATGCATAGGCACCTGGGTCGTAGTTCTCCGGATCGACCCCCAGATCATCAAGTGAGCTCAACCCATTAACCAGGCGCAACGTGTGCTTGGCGATGGACGTCCAGGTGCTACGGGCTGGACCCTCGACCTTGATCGGGAGTGAAACCGGCGCGCCGCCGACAATCTGAGAGTATCGGCGTGCCATATCAGACGCCGTCTGCTGAGACGTCTCTGGCCACAGAATCACAGATCTTGCGCCCGTTCCCGCCCGACGCAAGAAGTGCTTTACAGTGGCTAGCTCCGCATCGGTGATCGGGTTACTCTCACGGTGATCAATCAGTATCGGAATGACACGATCATCATTCTCAGGAAGCGTATTCCTTACCCTGTTGGCAGTCTTCTCAAGATCGCTAGCCGTTATGTCGCCGATATGCTCGGCTGTACTAGTGTAGAATTCGCCAAGAAACGACGACAGATTGTTTGCAAGAGTGGTTTTGCCTGTTCCCGAATCCGCCCATAACGGAACGAACACACCCTCCGAGCGGTTCGGAACCGATACGCCTAGTGACCGGAACACACGAAGAGTCGTATCTTCGGGCGGCACCAGGAGCTTCACTACATCAGCGCCGACAGCGGAAACGAGGCCTTCGTAACGTGCTGGAAACTTGAGCCTGCGAAGCAGGTGTGTATCGACCGCCATTGGCGGCGACTGTACACGACCGATGATGTCGAGCGGCTGAACCTGTCTGCCACGTTGGCAGCGGTATCAACGCCACCGAAAACGCAACTTGGCCAGCGCCCTTGCGCTGGCCAAGTTGGTCGTGTCGGAGGGGGGACTTGAACCCCCACGCCCTCAACGGGCACTAGGCCCTCAACCTAGCGCGTCTGCCAATTCCGCCACTCCGACGTGGCACCCGGACGTGCCGGGCAGGTCCGACACTCTAGCGCGCCCGCCAGTGCCGCCCAATCGGGGGACGCCGGGCCTGCTAGCTGGTCTTCCGGCGGCGGCGCCGGCGGCGCAGGAAGATGCTGAGCAGCCACAGGACGGTCAGCC
>DATGPY010000262.1:0-2022 GCA_035304465.1 Acidimicrobiales bacterium
GCTCGCAGCCGCGCGGGCGGCTGCGGCGCGCCGGCCCGGCCCTAGGCTGCCGGCCGTGGAGCACGAGTTGATCGCCGCCATCGCCACGGAGGGGGCCCGCCTGGCCGCCCTCCCGGTCGACGCCCTCGACCGACCGGTCCCGTCCTGCCCCGGCTGGACGGTCGAGGACCTCGTGAGCCACGTCGGCCGCGTCCACCGGTGGGCCGCGCGCCACCTCGCGGCCGCCCCCGGGCAGCCCGAGCGCGGTCCCCGCAGCGACCCGCCGGCCGGACCGTCGATCCTCGACTGGTACCAGGCGTCGCTCGACCTGCTCCTCGCTGAGCTCGACCGCCACCACCCCGACGAGCCGGTGCACAGCTTCATCGGTCCCGCGACCGCCGCGTTCTGGGCCCGTCGCCAAGCCCACGAGCTGGCCGTCCACCGCTGGGACGCCGACGCCGCGCTCGGCGACGAGCCGACGCCGATCGCCGCCCCGCTCGCCGCGGATGGGGTCGACGAGTGGCTCTCCGTCTTCGTGCCCCGGTTCCTGGCCCGGCGCGACGAACCGGTGCCGGCCGAGCTGGTGGGCGCCAGCGTCCACCTCCACGGCACCGACGAGGGCCAGACCGAGCCCGCCGAGTGGCTCCTGCGCCTCACCCCCGACGGCGCCGAGGTGGCGCGCGTCCACGCCAAGGGCGACGCCGCCCTGCGGGGACCGGCGTCGGACCTCCTCCTCGCCGTGTGGCACCGCGTGCCGCTCGAGCGCCTCGACGTCGTCGGCGACGCCGACCGGGCTCGCGCCGTGCTCGACCTCGTCCACGTCAGCTGACCCGTGACGCGCGCCCCCCGCCCGCCTGCCCCCCGGCGCCCGGCGGCCCCGTCGCGATGACGCCGGTCGACCGGGCCGTCCGCGCCCTCGTGGCCCGGCACGGCGCGCTGCCCTTCGACGAGGTGATGGCCGCCGCGCTCTACGACCCCGACGGCGGCTTCTACACCGGCGGGGGACGGGCCGGGCGGCGAGGCGACTTCGTCACCAGCCCCGAGGTCGGCGCCCTCTTCGGCGCCGTCGTGGCCCGCACCATCGACCGGTGGTGGCAGGAGCGGGGCCGACCGGAGGTGGCCGTGGTCGTGGAGGTCGGCGCCGGGCCCGGGACCCTCGCCCGCACGGTGCTGGCCGCGGCACCGGCCTGCGCCGAGGCGCTGCGCTACGTGCTCGTGGAGGTCTCGGAGGCGCAGCGCGCCCTGCACGGCCAGCACCTCACGCTCGAGGACCCGGCGGTTGCCTTCGCCGCGGCCCCGGAGCGGGACGCGCCCGGGCCGGCGCCGCTGCCGCCGGGACCGATCGTCGTGTCCACGGCGTCGATGCCCCGCGTCCCGGGGCCGTGCTTCGTGCTCGCCAACGAGCTGCTCGACAACCTGCCCTTCGGGATCGCTGAGCGCACCGCCGACGGCTGGGCCGAGGTGCTCGTCGCGGCGGACGGCGACGGCCTCGTCGAGGTGCTCGGACCGCTCGACGACGCCACCGCGTCGCGCCTGGCCGGCGCCGCGCCCGACGCCGAGCCGGGGGCCCGGCTGCCGATCCCGCGCGGGGCCGACGCCTGGGTGGCCGACGCCCTGGAGGTGGCCGGCTCGGGCGGGACGGTGCTCGCCTTCGACTACGCCCGCACCGCGGCCGAGCTCGCCGCCGCGCCGGCCGAGGCCTGGCTGCGGACCTACCGGCAGCACCAGCGAGGCGGGTCGCCGCTGGAGTCCCTCGGCACCCAGGACATCACCGCCGACGTCCCGGTCGACCTGCTCCGCACGCCACCGGACGTGGTCCGCACCCAGGCCGACTGGCTGCGCCACCACGGCATCGACGAGCTCGTGGCCAGCGCGCGCGCCACCTGGCACGAGCGAGCGGCCATCGGCGATCTCGCCGCCCTGCGCGCCCGCAGCCGGGTCAACGAGGCAGAGGCCCTCCTCGAGCCCGACGGCCTCGGCGGGTTCCTCGCCCTCGAGTGGCGCCCCTGACCGGCAGTCGGGCGCGCACCGGCACCGCCAACC
>DATGPY010000263.1:0-12366 GCA_035304465.1 Acidimicrobiales bacterium
AGGTGCATCGGGTGGATCTGGTTGCCCTGGTTGAAGTAGTGCAGCAGCACCCACTCACCCTGCTCGGCGACGATCGGCTCGGTGGCGGGGAAGCTCTTGCCGTTCAGCGAGTAGCCGATGGCCCCGCTGTCGTTCAGCACCATCGGGATCTCCTGGGAGATCTCGATGTCGGCCGGGACGACCTCCTCGCCGATGGTCTGCCCGGCGGGGATCGGCACCTGGCCGACGTAGATCGTGCCCATCATGCCGTTCGGCATCTTCATCTGGGCGTGGTGGTGCGGGTGGTACATGGCCACCGCCACCTCGTCGGCCACGAACCGGTAGGTGAACGACTCGCCCGGCTCGATGAGGTCCTGCGTGTAGGGCGCGACCCCGTCCATGTCGTTCTCCACGTTGATGCCGTGGAGGTGCAGGTCGGTGCCCATCGGCAGCTCGTTGTGCAGCACGATCTCGACCGTGTCGCCCACGTCGACGTGCAGCTGGGGGCCGGGCACCATGCCGTTGAAGGTCCAGGCCTCGACGACCTTGCCGGGCTCGACCTCCCACTCGGCGATCTCGGCGGTCAGCTCGAACACCTTCGTGCCGTCGGCCTCGACCTCGGGCTCGAGGACCTGGTTGCCCCGGCCCTCGGTCTCGGCGGGGAACTCGAGCATCGTCTCGTTCATGAGCCGGGACATCTCGTCCATCTGCTCCTGGGTCATCCCGCCGTGCATGGCGTGGTCGCCGTCCCCGGCGTCGTCGCCGGACGCGGCGGCCAGGCCGGAGGCGCCGGTCCCGCCCTCGGTCACGGTCAGGGTCCCGGTCATGCCGGCGTCCGCGTGCCCGGCGATGGTGCAGAGGATCTCGTAGGTCCCCGGCTCCAGGGACGAGATGTCGAGCGTCTCGCTCTCGCCGGCCGCGAGGTCGCTCGTCATGATGTCGGTGCCCTCGATGCTGACGTTGTGGGGCACCGACCCGTTGTTGACGACCTCGATGCCGGCACCGGCGGGCACGGTCAGCGAGGAGGGCTCGAGCGCGAACTCGGTGAGCTCCAGGGTCACCGTGTCGGCGGCTGCGGCCGCCCCACCGCCCCCGCCGCCGTCGCCGTCGAAGACCAGAGCCACCGCGGCGAACACCAGCGCGACGACCGCGAGCACGGCGCCGAACCAGACGCCGCCCGACTCGGCGATCCCACGGCGTGCCGTGCGCCCCGGCGGCGCCTCCCCTGCGGCACCGTTCGTCTGGTGCCCGTTGCCTGCGGTGGACTGCGACGAGGGCGTGAGCGTTTCCATCGGGACCCAGGGTGACGATGCGGCGCGCACAGCGGCAGGGCCCCGGGTCCCCGTCCCGTGGGACGAGGGTCCCCTCGGCGTGGGACCTTGGTCCCACTCAGGCGCGCGCGGGCACGACCAGGGTGGGCCGCACGGCCGCGCCGGCGACGGCCCGGGCCACGCTGCCCAGCAGCAGCTCCCCCGGGCCCCCGCGCCCCCGGGTGCCGACCACCACGAGGTCGGCGCCGACCTCGTCGGCCATGGCGAGGAGCGTCGGCGCCGGGTCGCCCTCGGCCGTGCGCACCTGCACGGTGAGGCCGCGCTCGCGCACCGGGGCGACGACCGGTTCGAGCGCCGCGGCCGCCCGGTCCGGAGCCTCCTCCTCACCCTCGGCGGCGGCCGCCGTCTCGGGCCCGAGGGGGAAGGCCTCGACCGACTCGACCACCTGCGCGACCGTCAGCGCCGCCCCCAGCGCCCCGGCCAGGTCGGCGGCGAGGTCGAGCGCGACCAGCGAGAGCTCGGAGCCGTCGACCCCGACCAGGACCTGCCGCACGTTCGGGGGGTCGGACACCGCCGCGGGCCGGCCCGGCCGGTCGGGGACGACCAGGGTGGGCACCCGGGCGGTGCGCAGCAGGTGCAGGCTGGTGGACCCCAGGGCGCGCTCGGGCGTGCCGCCGACGCCGCGGGAGCCCACGACCACGAGGCCGGCGCCGACCTCCTCGACGAGGGCCGGGACGACGTCGAGCGGCGATCCGTCGCGCAGCTCGACCCGGCAGGTCGTGCCGTCTCCCGACAGCCCGCGGCACCAGCCCTCGACCCGGCTGCGCAGCTCGGCCCGCCAGCGCTCGGGCGAGGCCGCCGGGTCGTGCGCCACCTCGAGCAGGCCGACGGCGTGCACGGCCACGAGCTCGGCCCCCGTGCGGTGG
Organism: Acidimicrobiales bacterium; assembly: GCA_035304465.1. Lineage (GTDB taxonomy): Bacteria > Actinomycetota > Acidimicrobiia > Acidimicrobiales > VFJN01 > ZC4RG19. The sequence continues at coordinate 2,177 of DATGPY010000263.1, forward strand.
GCGAGCGCGCCCGCCCACCGCAGGGCCTCCTGCGATGCGGCCGACCCGTCGACCGCCACCACCAGGCGGCGGGCGTCACCCACGCGTGATGGGCACCTTCTTCACGGGCTCCTGCGCCTCCTCCCGGGGCATCGGGACCCGCACCTCGAGGATGCCGTCCTTGTAGCTGGCCGTGATGTCGTCCACGTTCGCCCCCTCCGGGAGCGGAACGCTACGCGAGAACGAGCCGTAGCGGAACTCCGACCGGTAGGCCTCCTTGGTCTTGGTCTCGCTGCGCTCCTCCCGGCGGGCGTCGATGTGGAGCACGTCGTTCACGACGCGCAGGTCGACGTCCTCGTCGGGGTCGATGTCCGGCAGCTCGGCCCGGACGACCAGGGTGCCGTCGTCGTCGAGGAACTCCTCGACCCGCAGCCAGCCCGTGCCGGGCTCGTAGTCCCACAGCCGGCGGAAGACGTCGGGGAAGAAGTCCGGAAGGTCGAACAGGTCGCGTCGCGTCAGGGTCGCCATGGGGGTCCTCCTGGGTGGTTGCCGTGAGCGTGTGGAGATCCACACACGGCTTGTCCTTCCCGCCGGCGCAGCCGGACCACACATCGGATCGCCAGATCGGGGCCTTCGACCCTGGCCTTCGGGACCCTCGCCGGGCACCCTGACCCCATGGGACGGATCATCGTCGGCATCGACGGCTCGCGGAACAGCGCCGCGGCCCTCCGCTGGGCCGTCGCCGAGGGGCGGCTGCGCGACCTCCCCGTGACCGCCGTGTACGTCTGGGGCTACTACGACCCGCCCACGGCGACCGACGGGGCCTTCGAGCCCGCCTACAGCGACGACGAGGCCGAGGGCGCGCTGCGCCGGGCCGTCGCCGACGCCCTCGGGGACGAGGCGGCGCAGGGCGTCGAGCGCCGGGTCGTGTTCGGCCAGGCGTCCCGGGCGCTCCTCGACACCGCCGCCGACGCCGGCGCCGACCTCGTCGTGGTCGGCGCCCGGGGTGTCGGCGGCTTCCGGGGCCTGCTGCTCGGCTCGGTGGCCCAGCAGTGCCTGCACCACACCGACCGGCCGCTGGTGGTGGTGCCGGCCCGCGACGACGAGGTCGCCGAGCCGGCGACCCGGCCCGAGGGCACGCCCCGGATCGTCGTCGGCGTCGACGGCTCGACGGCGAGCCGGTGGGCCCTGGAGTGGGCGCTGGAGGAGGGTCGCCTCCGCCAGGCCACCGTCGAGGTCGTGCACGCCTGGAACCTGCCGCCCGTCGTCGGCCACCCGCTGGCCCCGGTGCCGGTGGACACGGCGGCGCTCGAGGAGGAGGCGACCCGCCTCGTCGACCAGATGGTCGACGGCGCCGACACCCGGGGCCTGCCGCGGCCGCCCGAGCGCATCGTGGCGATGGGGCACCCGGCCCGGCTCGTGCTCGACGTGGCCAAGGGCGCCGACCTCGTCGCGCTCGGGACCCGCGGCCTCGGCGGGTTCGCAGGCCTGCTCCTGGGGTCGGTGACCCAGCACGTCGTCAACCACGCCGACTGCCCGGTCGTGGTCGTCCCCGCGACCTGACGCCGGCCGGGGACGGGCGGCCCGGCCCCCGGCACCGCGGACCTTCGGCACTGGCCACCCGCCGTGGTCGGGCGCACGCTGACCTCGTGCGACCGACGCACTGGATGCTGACGGAGGTGGCCCCCGGCGACGAGCGGGCGCCGCACCGGGCCCGGATCGCCGGGGTCGGCCGGACGCTCCCGCCCACCCGGCTGACGACCGCCGAGCTGATGCGGTCCACCCGGTACCGGACGCGCATCGACCTGGAGCGCCTCACCGGCATCCGGGAGCGGCGGGTGGCGACCGAGCACGACTCGCTCGGCCTCGCCGTCGGCGCCGCCCGCGACTGCCTGGCCCGATCCGGCCGGCGGGCCGCCGACGTCGAGCTGCTGGTCAGCTGCAGCATCACCAAGTACCGCGACGGGACGGTCCACTGGCTGGAGCCGACGACCGCCGCCGCCGTCGCCCGGGAGATCGGCGCCGACCGGGCGGTGACGTTCGACATCGCGAACGCGTGCGCCGGCACGCTCACCGGCGTCCTGGTGGCGAACAACTGGGTCCGGCGCGGAGAGGTGCGCTGCGCGCTGGTCGTCAGCGGGGAGCGGATCTCGGGCCTCGCGACCAACGCCGCCCGCCACGTCCGCTCGATCGCCAGCCGCGAGCTGGCGTCGCTCACCCTCGGTGACGCCGGCGGGGCCGTGCTCGTGGAGCGGGCCGGCGAGGGCGAGCCCGGCATCGCCCTCGCCGGCTTCACCACGGTGGCCGCGCACAGCCGGCTGTGCCTCGCGGCCCCGGCCCGCCGCGAGCCCGGCGCCCGCATGTCGACCCGGGCTCGGGCGATCCACCGGGTGGCCATCGCGGACACCCCGGTCCTGCTGCGCGAGGCGCTCGACGCCGCCGGCCTGGCCGTCGGCGACGTCGACCACGTCATCCCCCACCAGACCTCGGCGCGGGCCATCCGCACCGGGATGCGGGAGGTCACCGCCGCCCTCGGCGCCGCGCCCCGCGAACCGCCGGTCGTCACCGTCGACCGCTACGGCAACACCGCCTCGACAACCCACGTCGTCGCCCTCGTCGAGGAGCTCGACGCCGGCCGGTTGCGCGCCGGCGACCGGGTGGCGCTGGTCGCGCTCGCGTCCGGCCTCGAGATCGGGTTCGTGATCTTCACCGTCGACCCCCGTCTGGAGGCGTGCCGTGCCGTCCGTGCTTGAGTCGATCGCCGTCGTCGCGGGCGGCCGGTGGCGTCGCAGCGCCCGCCGCCTGGCCGGTGTCGCCGCCCGCCGGGCGCTGCGGCAGGCCGGCCTCCGGCCCGACGACGTCGACCTGCTCGTCGACGCCGGGCTCTACCACGACCGGTTGCTGGGCGAGCCGGCGCTGGCGGCGCTGATCCAGGAGGACATCGGCGCCAACCCCGAGGACCCCCACCCCGGGGGCCACGGCACCTTCTCGTTCGACGTGGCCAACGGGGCGTGCGGGATGCTGACCGGGCTGCGGGTCGCGGACGGGTTCCTGCAGGCCGGCTCGATCGACCACGCCCTCGTCGTCGCCAGCGACGCCGACCCGGGCCACGGCATGGCGCCCGCCTTCCCGTTCGCACCGGTCGGCGCCGCCCTCGTGTGCGGACGGCGGGCGGGGACGGGCGGGATCGCCGGGTTCCGCTTCGCCACCGGGTCCCCGGCGGGCCCGACGCCGACGGCGACCGTCGCCTTCGACGGCCGGTGCAACCGGCTCACCGTCACCCGGCCGCCCGGGGCCGACGCCGCCGCCGGCGCCCTGGCCGGTGAGGTGGCGAGCGGCCTGCTCGCCGAGCACGACCTGACGCCCGGCGACCTCGACCTCGTCGCCGCCAACCCGCTGAGCGCCGGGTTCCTCGGCGTGCTCGCCGACCGGCTCGGCCTGCCGCCCGACCGGGTCGGCCGGCCCCGCGACGGACGCCCGGCGCACACCGCGGGCCTGGCCGTGGCCCTGCAGGAGGCGGCGCCCGGGCTGCACCTGGGCGGGCGCACGGTGCTGCTCGTGTCGGGCGGCGCGGGGCCGACGGCGGCCGCCGCGCTGGTGCTGCCCTGACCGCTCAGTGGCCGGCGGCCACCGGCAGCTCGCCGGCCCACACGCCGGCCAGGAAGCGGTCGATCTCGCCCAGGAGCCGGCCGGGCCGCAGCCGCAGCTCGACGATGCTGTGGGCCCGCACGAGGGTGGCGTTCGGCATCTGCCGGGCCAGCGCCTCGGCGTCGCTGAACGGGTGGATGACGTCGGCCCCGTGCCCGATGACCAGGGCCGGGACCTCGATGCGCCGGCGCTCGTCCTTGGTCGGTGCCACCGGGCCGACGAGGATCCCGTGCAGCACGGCCACCGCGGCGTCCGGCGGCGTCGCCAGGGGTGCCAGAGCGCTCGCGACCAGGTCGTGGCGGGTGCGGCGCAGGGCGCGGGCCACCCGGCTGGCCGCCCGGGCCAGCGGCATCGCGTAGTGCAGCGTCACCAGCGCCGGCACGAAGGTCAGCGCCGCCGCCGGCACCGCCCGCTCCAGCACCGGCATCTCGATCCACAGCGCCTGCACCCGGTCGGGGTGGCGGGCGGCCAGGAGCAGCGACACGTTGGCCCCGAGCGACACGCCGCCGACCACCGCCCGCGCCAGACCGAGGTGGTCGAGCAGGGCGACGACCTGGTCGACGTAGGTGTCCATGCGGTACTCGGACGCGCGGTGGGGCCGGTCGCTGTCGCCGTGCCCCAGCAGGTCGAGCAGGACGACCCGGTAGCCACGCTGCGCGAGCGCGTGGGCGACGCCGCGGTTGAGCCGGGCGTCCATGAGCAGCCCGTGCATCAGCACGACGACCCGGTCCCCCCGGCCGACCACCTGGTAGGCCAGCGTGCGGCCGCGCCAGTCGAAGGTCCCGTGGACCGGGTGCATCGGGTCGCGCACCGCCTCCCGCGCGCCCGCCCGCCTCCGCTTCGACGTGGTCATGTGCTTCCTCTCCGGTGAATCTACGGGGTCGAGGCCGGGAACGGACACGTCGGGCGGCCGGCCCGCGCTCGCGGTGGGGACGTTCGCCCCTGGCGTACGCCGGCGACTGCGTGCACTCTGGGCGTGTCGACGATCACGGAGGGCGTCGTGGACCGGAGGCTCCCCGACCGGTTGTCCGCGTCGGACAGCCTGATGTGGCGCATCGAGGCGGACCCCGTGCTGCGGTCGCCGATCCTCGTCGTGGCCCTGCTCGACCGGGTGCCGGCCGCCGAGGGCCTCGAGGCGGCGGTGCGGCGGGCCGCCGAGATGTTCCCCCGGATGCGCCAGCGGATCGTCCCCCCGCCGCTGGGCCTCGGGCGGCCCCGCTGGGAGGACGCCGGCCCGCTGGCGCTCGACCACCACGTCCGGCGCACCCACGCCCCCGGCGGCACGGTGGCCGCCGTGCTGGCCGTCGCCGAGCCCGACGCCGTCACCGCCTTCGACCACGCCCGCCCGCTGTGGCGGATGACGGTCGTCGAGGGGCTCGACGGCGGGCGCGCCGCCCTGATCCTGCGCTTCCACCACGCGATCGCCGACGGGGTCGGCAGCCTGGCGATCGCCCGGACGCTCTTCGACGCCCGCCGCCGGCGCGCCCGGACGGCGGGCGAGGCGCCCGCCGGGGCCGGCGCGGCGGACCGCGGCGCCCCGCCGTCGGGCATCGCCCGCCTGGCGGGCGGCGCGAGCCGGCTGGCCGGGGACCTCCTCCGGACGGCCCGGCGGCCGGGCGAGGCGCTCGCCGCCCCGGTGCGGTTCGGCCGCACCGCGGCCCGCCTGCTGGCCGACGTCGGCGCCGGCTCGCCCGCCCTCGCCGGGCGCAGCCTCGACCGCCGTCTGGCGGTGACCGAGCGCCGGCTGGCCGACCTCGAGCGCGCCGCGGCCGCTGCCGGTGGCACCGTCAACGACGTCCTGCTCGCCGCGGTCGGCGGGGCCCTCGCCCGCTACCACCGCCGGGTGGGGCGCCCGGTGCGGGAGGTCCGGGTGACCATGCCGGTCGACATCCGCCGGCCGGACGACCCACCGGGCGGCAACCGGTTCGTCCCCGTCCGGTTCACGCTGCCGGTCGACGACCCGGACCCCGCCATGCGGGTGCGGATCGCCGGCACCATCGCCCGCGACCGGCGCTCGGGGTCGGTGGTCAGCGCCACGAACGTGCTGGCCACCGGGCTCGACCTCCTCCCCCGCCCCGCGGCGGCCCGGGTGTTCGGCGCGCTCCTCCGGACGATCGACGTCGACGTCGTCGACCTCGTCGGCTTCGAGCGGCCCCCGTACCTGGCCGGCGCCCGGATCGACCGGCTGTGGGCCTTCGCTCCCCCGACCGGCGCAGCGCTCAGCGTCACGCTGCTCTCGCACGGCCGCACCGCGTGCGTCGCCCTCGCCTGCGACCGCGCCGCCGTCGATGACCCCGACCTCATGGCCGCCTGCCTGGAGCACGGGTTCGACGAGGTGGCGGCCCTCGGACGGCCGCCGCGCCGGCGGCGCCGGCGGTCCCCCGCCGCAGCCGCCTCGGGGGGTGCGGGGTGAGCGCCCTCGACCGGCTGACCACCCTCGACACCAGCTTCCTGTGGCTGGAGCGGCCGGACGCGCCGGTCCACGTCGGCGCCGTCGCGGTGTTCGAGGGCGCGCCGCTCCTCGACGAGCGGGGCGAGCCCCGCCTCGACGAGCTGCGGGCCCGCGTGCTCGCCCGGCTCGACCGGCTCCCCCGCCTCCGCCGGCGCCTCGCCCGGGTGCCCCTCGACCTCGACCGCCCGGTGTGGGTCGACGACCCCGACTTCGACATCGCCGACCACGTGCGGGCGGTGCGCGTGCCGGCGCCCGGCGACGACGAGCAGCTCCGGCGCCTCGCCGAGCGGCTGCACAGCGAGTCGCTCCCCCGCGACCGGCCGCTGTGGGACCTGCACGTCGTGACCGGCCTGGCCGGCGACCGGGTCGGTCTGGTCGAGCGCGTCCACCACGCCCTGGTCGACGGGGTCGGGGGCGTCGAGCTGGCGACCCTGCTGCTCGACCTCACCCCCGACGCCCCCGCGCCGCCCCCGCGGTCCGCCTGGACGCCGGCGCCGCCCCCGGACGGGGTCGCCCTCGCCACCACCAGCGTGCTCGGCGCCATCACCGCGCCCCTGCGAGCGGCCCGCGCCGTGGCGCGGGCGGCGACCCGGCCCGACCGGGCGGTGCGCACCGCCCTCCGGACGGCGCAGGGACTCGCGTCGCTGGCCGGTGACGGCCTCCTCGCCCCGGCGACGTCGCTCAACGCCCCGATCCGGGGGCGGCGGCGCCTCGAGTGGCTGCGGGTGCCGCTCGACGGTGTGCGGGCGGCTGCCCGCCGGGCGGGTGGCACCGTCAACGACGTCGTGCTCGCCGCCGTCGCCGGCGGGCTGCGGGCGCTGCTGGCCGGCCGGCGTGAGCCGCTGCCGGGCCACCGGGTGGTCAAGGTGCTCGTCCCCGTCTCCCGGCGCGAGGGCGGCTCGGCGGGGTCGCTGGGCAACGAGGTCTCGGCCATCGCCGCCCCGCTGCCGGTGGGGATCGGCGACCCGGACGAGCGCCTCCGCGCCGTCGCCGCCACGATGCGGCGGCTGAAGGCCGCGCCCCAGGCCGAGGCGCTCGAGGCCCTCCTGCGGGGCACCGACGCCCTGCCGGCGCCCCTGGCACGCGCGGTCGCCCGGGCCGTCGAGCGCCAGCCGTTCGTCAACATGGTGGTGACGAACGTGCCCGGGCCGCCGTTCCCCCTCTACGCCGCCGGCGCCCGGATGCTCGAGGCGTACCCGGTCGTGCCCCTCGGGGCGAACCTCACGATCGGCGTGGCCGTGCTGTCCTACGACGGCGCGCTGTCCCTCACGACGACCGCCGACACCGAGGCCTGCCCCGACGTCGCGGCGTTCGTCGACGGGACCCGACGGGCGCTGGCGCAGCTCACGGGCTGACACCGGCAGCCGGGAACCGGCCCGCGGTCGCGCGTCGTCCAACGGGCATGCGACCGATCCGCAGCCTCGCCACGGTGGCGGCCACCGCCGCACTCCTGTCCGCCTGCGCCCGGGAGGGCGCCGGGCCACCCACCGACCCGGTGCCGGGTCTCCGCCTCGTCAACCACATCGAGCCCGTCGACGACTGCGACGCCCTGCGCGACTGGCTGGACGACCAGCTCCGGTGGGACCGGCGGACCGCGCCCGACCACCCCACCGGCGCCGTCCCCGAGGTGGACGCCCAGGTGTCCGACGGCGCCGCGGGCAGCGCCGAGACGGCGGCCGACGCGCCCCCGGACGCCGGCGACAACGACTTCTCCGGGACGAACGTCCAGGTCGCCGGCGTCGACGAGGCCGACGTGGTGAAGACGGACGGCGAGCGCGTCCTGGCGGTCGCGGACGGGCGGCTCCACCTCGCCGACGCCGGGCGCGCCGAGCTCGTCGACTCGATCGAGCTGCCGGAGCCCGTCCGGGACGCCGAGATGCTGCTGGCGGGCGACCGGGTCCTGCTGGTCGGCTCGACGGGGACGGTGGTGGAGCCGTTCCCGACCGAGCGGGAACCCGGCGACCGGCAGGCCGAGCCCGTGCCGCCCGACCTGCCGGCCTCCACCGTCGTCGCCCAGGTCGACATCGCCGGCGACGATCTGGTGCTGGTCGACACGGTCGCCCTCGACGGCGAGTACGTCTCGGCCCGGATGGTCGACGACGTGGCCCGGCTGGTCGTGCGGACCCCCGCGCACGTCCTGGCCGGCGGGCCCGCGGTCGACGCGGACGACCTGCTGCCCGGCTGGCGGGTCCTGGGCGACGACGGACAGGTCCGCGACCAGGGCGCGCTGGTCGGGTGCGAGGACGTCCACGTGCCGGCGGCGTACTCGGGCGCCGGCACCGTGACCGTCGTGACGGTCGACCTGTCCGACGGCCTCGCCGACGGCCTGCACACCACCGACGCCGCCACCGTCGTCGCCGACGTGCACACCGTCTACGCGTCGACCGAGCACCTCTACCTGGCCGCCGGGCGCGACGGCGGCACCGACATCCACCGCTTCGACATCGCCGGGTCCGGCCCGGCCACCTACGAGATGTCGGGCCGGGTCGACGGTTGGCTGCTGAACCAGTTCGCCCTCGACGAGCACGACGGCCACCTGCGGGTGGCGACGACGACCCACGCGCCGGGGGCCACCGGCGCCGGCGACGTGGTCGTCGACGTCGCCGGCGACTCCGAGAGCCAGGTCGTCGTTCTCGCCCCCGGCGACGGCCGGCTCGAGCCCGTCGGCGAGGTCTCGGGCCTCGGCAGAGGCGAGACCATCCACGCCGTCCGGTTCCTCGGCGACGTCGGCTACGTCGTCACCTTCCGCCAGACCGACCCGCTCCACACGATCGACCTGTCCGACCCGACCGACCCGCGCGTCACCGGCGAGCTGGAGATCCCCGGCTACTCCGCCTACCTGCACCCCGCGGGTGACGGCCGCCTGATCGGCGTCGGCCAGGACGGCACCGAGTCCGGCACCCTCCTCGGCACGCAGGTCTCGGTGTTCGACGTCAGCGACCCCGAGCGCCCGACCCGCATCGGCAAGGCGACGCTCGAGGACTCCCACTCCGAGGCCGAGTCCGACCACCGGGCCTTCCTGTGGTGGCCGGAGGACGACCTGCTCGCCGTGCCCGTCACCACCTGGGACGACGTGACCTCGTCCCGGAGCCTGGTCGGCTTCACCGTCGACGTCGAGACCGGCGACGTCGACGAGCGCGGCCGCATCGGCCACCCGGGAGCCCCGATCACCCGGTCGCTGGTCGTCGGCGACGAGCTCTGGACGCTGTCGTCCGCCGGCCTCGGCCTCGCCGACCTGCGGACCTTCGACGAGGTCGACTTCCTGGCCTTCTGAGCCGCCGCCCCCGGGTGCCGACGCCGGCGGGGGTCAGCCCTCCCCGCCGGCGAAGGCGCCCAGCAGGTCGCGGGCCGACACGACACCGACCAGCCGCCCGTCCCGCTCGACGAGGACGTGGCGGACGTAGCGGGTCATCATCAGCTCGGCGACCTCGGCGATCGGGGCCGCTGCGTCGCACCAGACGAGCGTGTCGTTGGCGATCTCGGCGGCCGTCGTCGAGGCGGGCTCGCGCCGGTCGGCCAGCGCGATCACGAGGTCGCGCTCCGACACGATCGCCTCGGCCCGGTCCCCGTCGCCGACGACCAGCGCCCCGACGCCGGCGTCGACGAGCGCGTCCGCGACCTCGTGCAGGGTGGCGTCCGGCGCCACCCGGACGACCTGGCCGCTGGTGAACACGTCGACGGGGGTCGCCCCGACGTTCGGTGCCTCTGCCATGGCACCACTGTGCCCTGGGCCGGCGGTCCGGCGCAGGGCCGAAGGTCACGACGCCGGCGGTCCGGCCGGCCGGTGTGCGCCCCCGGCAGCCGTGCGCGATGCTCCGCACGTGGGGCGACGGTTGGTCCTGGGGGTGCTCGCGCTGGTGCCGGTGGTCGTCGCGGCGTGCGCGTCGGGCGACGACGACACCGCCGAGGGCGGCGCGACGGCCGAGGAGGCCGAGGTGGACCGCCCCGCCGGCCCGGCCGCCGAGATCACCGGCCCGCTGACCGGCGGCCAGGGCATCAACCTGGCGACGCCCGTCAGCGGGCCGTCGCTGGAGGAGGCCGGCTGGGTCGAGGAGGAGTACCGGGCGTCGGGCACCGCCACCTCGTACCGGGCCGAGGGCGAGCTGCCGGC
>DATGPY010000264.1:0-3264 GCA_035304465.1 Acidimicrobiales bacterium
CGCCGTCGCTGACGAGGACGGCGTCGTCGGCCAGCAGCGCCTCGAGGGCGCCGAGGTCGCCGTCGCGGGCGGCGGCGAGGAAGCGCTCGAGGAGCGCCCGGTGGGCCTCGGGGGCGACGGGCAGGCGACGGCGCTCGGCCCGCACGGCGCGCCGGGCGCGGGAGACGAGCTGGCGGCAGGCCCCCTCGGAGCGCTCGAGGACCTCGGCCACCTCGTGGTGGGCGTAGCCGAACACGTCGTGGAGCAGGAAGGCGGCCCGCTCCAGCGGGCTCAGCCGCTCGAGCACCACGAGCACGGCGAACGACAGCGAGTCGGCCAGGGCGGCACCGGCGCTCGGGTCGGCGAGCGGGTCCGTGGCCACCGGCTCGGGCAGCCACGGGCCCACGTACCGCTCGCGCCGCACCCGAGCCGACCGGAGGTGGTCGATGGCCAGCCGGGTCGTGACCGTGGTGACGAAGGCCTCCGGGTTGTCCAGCCCCTGCTCGCCGGCGGCCGCCTCGACGCGCAGGAGCACCTCCTGGGCGAGGTCCTCGGCCTCGGTGCGGCTGCCCACCATGCGGTAGGCCACGCCGACGGCCAGGTCCCGTAGGCCGTCGAGGTCGGCCAGGTGCGTCGCGGTCACCACGTCATGCTGCCGCCTCGGCCAGCGGCGGGGGCGCCTGGTGGGTGGCGATCGCCGTGCGGTTCCAGAGGTTGATGAGCCCGATGGCGACGACGAGGTGGGCGACGGTGCGCTCGCCGTGCGCGGCGACGGCCGCCGCCCAGACGTCGTCGGGCACCCCGTGCTCGCCGATCGCGGTGACGGCATCCGTGAGCGCGAGCGCGGCCCGCTCGGCCTCGGTGAAGAACGGCGACTCGCGCCAGGCGGCCACGGCGCCGACGCGGCGCACGTCCTCGCCGTGCTCGAGCAGGTCCCGCAGGTGCAGGTCCACGCAGAACGCGCAGCCGTTGACGATCGAGGCCCGCAGCTTCACGAGCTCGAGGAGACGGCGGTCGAGCTCGCCGCGCACGACCTCCTCGACGGCGAGGACGGCCTTCATGGCCTCGGGGGCGAGGCGGTGCAGCGAAGGGCGGGGGTTCGGCATGCGGTCTCCTTCCACCGGTCGAGGCCCCGGCCCGTCCGGGGCGTCGCCCCTCTCGACGGTGCGGCCCCCCGGACTGTGACATCGCCGTGGCCGTCCGGCCCGCCGCGTCTCGCTCAGGCGTCAGCGGACCGGCCGAGCCGGCGGCGCAGGGCGAGCAGCGCCGCGCCGGCGGCGGCTGCCGCCATGGCGGGACCGAGGCGCGACGCCGCACCGGTGGCCGGCAGCGTGCCGGTGGCGGCCACCGCGCCCGGCTCCCGGCCCGCCGGCACGGGTGCGCCCGGAGCGCTGGTGGTCGGCCCTGACGGCGCGCCGGCCGCCGGCCCCGCTGGATCCGAGGGGTCCGACGGGTCGGACGGGTCGGACGGGTCTGACGGGTTCGCCGGTGAGCCGGCGGCGAGGGTGCCGCCGAGGAACGGGCCGGTGACCTCGTAGAGGATCCCGGGCCCGGGGCCGATCGGCAGGCCGGCCAGGCCCATCCCCCGCTGCGAGTTGAGGTAGAGGCGGTTGCCGTCGGGCGACAGGGCCAGGCCGGTCACCTCGGACACGAGGGGCAGCGGCGTGGGCTGGTCGAACCCGTGGTGGCCACCGACCATCCGCACCACCGGGTAGACCACCCGCTCGGGGGAGATGACGCACACCTCGAGGTTGCCGCCGTCCTCGGCCACGTAGAGGTCGTGGGCCGCCGACACGGCGATGTTGTCCACCCCGGAGAGCACGGGGTCAATGTGCTCGGACGACTCGTAGAGGACGGTCATCGTGCCGGCCTCGACGTCGTGCACCCAGACCCGGTCGTCGCCCTTGGTGGTGAGGTAGACGCAGCCGTCGTCGTAGAGGAGCCCCTCCCCGCCGTCGAAGGGCGTGGCCCCGGGGACGGCGTGGCGGATCGGGCGGTCCGGCGCAGCCGGGTCCACGTGGTCGGCGACGGGCAGCCAGGTCACCGTCCCGTCGTCGTCCACCGCCATGGCGTGGAGCTCGCCGCCGTCGAGGGCCGCCCCCGAGCCCCAGGTGCCCGGCCGCGGCGTGTACCGGTAGAGGAGCCCGTCGGTCTGGTCCTCGGACAGGTAGACGACCTGGCGGTCCGGGTCGACGGCGGCCATCTCGTGCTTGAACCGCCCGAGCGACGGGCGCACGACGGGGTCGGCCTGCCCGAACGGGTCGCACTCCCAGACCCGACCGGCGTCGTAGGCGCCGGGCAGGTCGCTCTCCCACTCCTCGCACGACAGCCACGTGCCCCACGGGGTGAGCCCGCCGGCGCAGTTGCTCAGCGTGCCGCCGAGGATGCGGTAGGCGTCGACGATCGTCCCGTCGGCCGCGAAGCGGATGGCGCTGGCCCCGCCGGTGAGCGGCACGTCGGGCAGGGCGGCGGCGAGGTCGGCCAGGAGCCCGGTGCCGCCGGGCACATCGATCGGCGGCGGGTTCTCCGAGTTGGAGACGTAGATCCAGCCGCCGTCGTCGGTGGGGACGCACGCGCCGCCGTCGGGGAAGAGGTGCCAGAGGTACCCGGTGCCGGCCACGGGCGCGAGCGAGGTGGCGACCACCCGCGAGGTGAACCCGGCCGGCAGCATCAGGCCGTTGGCGTCGGGCGGCTGGAGCGGACCGTAGGGCGACTCGCCGGGCTGGGCCGGCGCGCTGAGCGCAGCCCGCCAGAACCCCGGCGTCACGCCGGCCGCCGTGCCCGCGGCCGCCACCCGGGCGAGGAACTGCCGGCGGTTCACGCGCCACCCCCGCCGGGACGAGATCTGTGCGCGTTCTGGTGCGCCTGGTGCACGGGATCGCGCACAGATCTCGTGCTCGAGCGCGCGGTGCGGGCGGCGAGGAGGCCGCCGGCGGCGGCGACGGCGGCCGCACCGAGCGGCAGCGCCGCGCCGGTGGCGGGGAGCCGGTCGCCCGCGCGACCGGCGGCCGCCGCCTCCGGGTCCGGCACGACGACCTCGGCGGCCGGCGCCGCCGTGGTCGTCGTGGTGGGCTCGGCCGGGGGCGGTGGGACGGGCGCGGCGGGGCGATCGGGGCGCGGCCCGAGCGGCGCGGCGGCCACGAGGCGGTTGCTGCCCGCCGCGGTCCGCCACGAGGGACCCGGGTGGGACGTGGCCTGCGGGTCGGTGCGGTCCGAGATGTGGTGCCAGTCGTACTGGGCGGCGTCCGGGGTGACCTCGAAGACGCCGTACCCGTGGCGGTCGGG